>CAYSXM010000291.1:0-5924 GCA_964434905.1 uncultured Pirellulales bacterium
TGTCATCAAGACTCGGGTGGCCTTCGAGCAACTGTTCAGCCGCGGCATCGGCGATACCATTCGCGTGTCGCTGACCGTGCCCAACTCGCGCAAACACGAGGAGCTTGTCGCTGGCCGGCAGATTCTGGCCGACATCGCCGCGGGGCGCGTGCGAAGTGTGGTCGATTTCGGCCAGGGGGGCCTGAATATCATCAGTTGCCCCAGTTGTTCTCGCGTGGAGAACGATGCCTTTATCGACCTGGCGGAACAGGTCAAGGAAATGACACGCTATGCGGCCGATCACGACTTGACGATCGCCGTGATGGGCTGTCGCGTGAATGGGCCCGGCGAAACCGACGACGCCGACCTGGGGCTGTGGTGTGGCCCCACCCACGTTAACCTGAAGCGCGGCAGTGCCGAGTTGGGCGCCTTTGCATACGATCAGATTCTGGCGCGCCTGAAGCAAGAACTCGACGCACTGATCGCGCGACGTGTGACACAATCTGCGGGTTGAGTGTGTTCCTGCTTCGGACCTGCTGGCATGTCGATGGCAGGCTGCCGGTGCCAATCGGCATCACCGCGCTGCGCACACGCCGCCACAGTCGGGGCAGACGTATTCGACGACGCACTTGTAGATGGGCACCTTCTTAGTGATTTCGCGCTTGACTAGTTTCCTTTTGGTGTAAGCCCGGCCACAGGTTGGCGCGCGCAGCGGTGCACCGTCGTGGCCGCAGCCCGTGCTACAGGCCGGCCCACAGCCGGGTTCGCAGCCAGTGCTTTCACACACCACGTTACAGCTCGGTCCCAGCGTGCAGAAATCTTCGCACTCTACTGTATAAACGGTGGTCTTCACGTCCTTGGTCGCGCAGACAATTCGGCACACGCGTTCCATGCAGCGCTGGCAGCCACATCCACCACAAGCACTTGCGGCCAGTGATGGCGCTGCCGTAGACATTAGCAGGACAGACACGAGAGCGCAGGCCGCCCGTTTCATTCTTGCCACACGCATCGGCGAACTCCTTGTGTCCCACCGGGTAGATGGCGCGTTCCGGCCGTGTTCCGCATGCCGGACGGCGATGTACGCCAGTTCCCACTGGTTTGCTACCATTGGGTCGGCCGGCGCTGGCCGGCATTTCCAGAGAATGTCGCGCAGACGGCAAGGTTTACCACGGCCGCCGACCTTGGGGGTTGCCTGGCCCCCTGGCTCTTGAGCACACGGCGCCCTGGGTAACCGGTAACCAATGGGTGCGCCTGACAGCGAACGGCCGCCTGATCATTCGCACTGCGCGGCGCCCGAAAGCCCCAACGAGGTGCTCGCCGTCGCGCCCTTGGACGCCGCCGCGACTTGCCTTACCGAACGCCCGGTGGCTAGTTGTTCGCGCGATCGAGGTCCGAACGGTCGCGGCGAGTCTTCCTCCTCGGAGGAGGGGTATGGCGATGATCGCTCCGGTCCAACAAGTCGCCAAATTTCGTTGGCCGAGTTGTTCCTGCTGCTGTCGGTGGTTGCGGTGGTGTCGGCGGGGCTACCCCGCGCGCGAACCGACGTGGTGGCCGGGACACTGGGGCTGGGCCTGGTGGCCGCGCTGGTCGTCACGGCGGTGATCGGCCGCTTATGGCGGTTGGCCCGACTTATTTGGTGGACCCTGCTGGCCATCTATCTCGCAACGGCCTTGGCCGCAACCTGGCAAGTCTGGTAGCTCCCTGGCGCGGCGGGCGCTATACTGGCGAGTGGCCTCCGCCGGGAGTCGCCGCGAAATTGCTCTGCGCGAACATCCAATGTTTTGTTGACCGTGACCACGCCTTCTGTTCTACGGACGACCGTGTACTACAGCGGCCGAGTGCAGGGGGTGGGTTTTCGACAGACCACTTGCGACGCGGCCCAGGGGCTTGCGGTGTCGGGCTATGTTCGCAATCTTCCGGACGGCCGGGTGCAGTTGGTCGTTAGCGGCCATCGCGAGTCGATCGAACAGTTGCTAACCACGGTGCGGCAGCGATTAGGTTGCTTCATACGGCACGAAAATCGTGATGACGCCCCCGCGGCAGAAACTAGCGAGGAGGCGTCCCTAGGATTCAGAATTCGGAGGTAGCTGGCCAGTTCCAGCAGTCAGTGCGGCAAGTACCGAGGGTTATAAGCAGCGAGAGAGGAGCATTCGCGTGGGTGGATACGTGTTGTGGGGAGTGTCGATGGTGTGGGTCACACCCGCGGCAGCCGCACTGGGCGCCGGCGCTATTGCGCTGTCGTTGTTGTGGGTCAAATTCCAGGCCCTGCGCTGGGTGTTCCCCAAATTGTTGGCCATCACCGGCGCCACGGCCAAGGAAGCCACGGCACAACCTCTGTTTTACGTGTTGCTATTTATCGGCTGTTGCGCGCTGATTTTGTTTCCGTTCATCCCCTACAACACGTTTGGCGAAGACATCAAGGTCCTCAAGGATTCAGGCCTGACGTTGATCATGGTGCTGGGCATCGTGTTGGGGCTGTGGACCGCCAGTGTCTCCATTGCCGAGGAGATCGAAGGTCGCACGGCGCTCACGTTGCTGTCCAAACCGATCACTCGCCGACAGTTCATTTTGGGAAAGTTCTTCGGCATTTTGACCGCGGTGCTGATTTTGTTCATCTTGCTGGGCTCGCTGTACCTGGGCACCGTGGCCTACAAGGTGGTCTACGACGCCCGAGAGAACTCACTTCCCGCGCCCACGGCGTTGCAATGCGTAGGCGAAATGCTGCAGGTAGCGCCGGGGCTGTTCTTGTCTTATCTCGAGGCGGTCGTGCTCACGTCGATTAGCGTGGCGTTGTCGACCCGTTTGCCCATGCTGTCGAACCTGATGGTCTGCGCGGCGGCCTATGTGCTGGGGCACCTGGTGCCGATGTTGGTGCAATCGGTGGCGGGCAAGTTTGAAATCGTGGCTTTCGTGGGGCGATTGATCTCAATCGTGCTGCCGGTTCTCGATCACTTCAACATGCAAACTGCGATTTCCACGGGCCGTGGGGTGCCGTGGGAGTACCTGGCCTGGGCGGCGCTGTACTGCGTGGTCTACAGCTCGGTGGCCATGCTTGTGGCGCTCATTCTGTTCGAGGATCGCGACCTGGCCTGACGACGCCGCAACCTGGAAGCGTGGTTCTTGCCAGGGCCGCTGATGCCAATCGAGACCTCACCACCCGCCCCCCGATTCGCACCGTGATGCTGGCCGGCCCTTTCCACCGCGCACGAAGAATTGCCCGACGGCAGCGCGGTTCGTTGGCAGCAATCTATTGCAGTAGTTTGGCCGCCGGGGTGTTGCTGGTGGTCCTGATTTGGCTGCTCGGTCTGACAACGCACCTGTTGGCCACGGGCTCGGATGCGTCCAGCGCCGTTGCCACGAACGCCGTTAACACCAACGCCGTTGCCTCGAATGCGGCACATCGCGCGCCGCTGGGGTGGTCCTGGGTCCGCGGCAAGACGGCACATGGCGACGCGGCGGCGCGGTTGGACGCAGCACGCAATCAGCTATTGAAGCTGGTAGGTTGCGGACTTCTGGCCGCGGCCGCTTATTGCGTGGCCAAGGCCATCGAGCGCGCGGTCGTTCGCTCGGTGGCCGCCCGCGTGGCTTGCGAGCTGCGATCCGACATCCAGCGACATGCGCGCAAAGCGGGGACCGAAGAGCTGACCGGTCGCCACCAGCGAGGCAGCCGCGAGCTGTTTCGTGACAACGTAGAAACCGTGCGCCAGGGCCTGCTGGCCTGGTGGGACACCGTGCCGCGCGCGGCCACCCAGTTGCCGTTGTTGGCCGGCTGGGGTCTGTTGTTGCAATTCTGGACGGTGGTGGCTGCGATCCTGGTGGTTTGTTTGGATTGGTTGCTGCTGCTCTGGCTGGCCCGTCGCGCGCGGCGCCAGGCCGCCCTGGCCGGCGATCGGGCACAGCGCGCGATCGACGAACTCGACGAGGGGCTAGGCCAATCTCGTCGGCTGGCCGCGGGTCTGCGCGACGAAGTGGGCGGCGAATCATTCGCCTCGCGGCTCGATCGTCTGCGGCGCGGCCTGATCGCCGCAGAGTCCGCCGATGGCTATTTCGAGTCCGGCCTGCGCTTTACTTTGTTGGCCACAACTGCGGGCCTGCTGGGGCTCATCGGTCTGAACGTTTTGGCCTCGCCCCCTCGGGCAGGAGTGTCCGAGGCAGTCATGCTCTCGGCACTGCTGGCCTGTAGCTATCGGCCGGTTCACGACCTGTTGAATTTGCGCGCCGCGCTGCGGCGTGGAGAGCGTGCCGCGCGGCCACTGTTCGTTTACCTCGAAACCGAAACCGGCGTGCGCAACAAGGATGGCGCCCCGCGACTGCGACCATTTGTCGACCAGGTCGAGTTCGACCAGGTGGCCGTGGCCGACCGGGCTGGCCGCCGGATATTGGGCGGTGTGTCGTTCAAGATCCCGGCTCGCTGCCGCGTTGCGGTGGTTTCTAGCGATCGCGAGGCCCCCTTGGCACTGGCCAGCCTGGCCGCCCGACTCTATGACCCAGCCCAGGGTCGGTTGTTGTTCGACGGCAAAGACGCCCGGACCGTGGCGCTCGATTCGGTGCGTGGGCAAGTCGCCCTGGTCCTGCAAGAGGGTTTGCTGCAGACCGCCAGTGTTCAGGACAACGTGGCCGACGGCGATCCGCGAGCCGGCGCCGCCGAAGTGCTCGAGGTACTGAAAAAAGTGCAAGCCCGCGAGTTTGCCCAGCGACTGCCGCAGGGCGTCGCTACCGTGGTCGGCCCGCATGGCCTGCATCTCGATCCCGGCGAGGCGTTGCAACTGGGGTTGGCCCGGGCCATGCTGCGCGATCCGCGGTTGGTCATCATCGAAGAATCGCCGGTGGAACCCGATCCCGCCGTGGCCGAGGCCCTGGAAGCGGTGCAGGCCCGTTGGAGCGAACACCGCGCGCTTTTGGTGATCGCCTATCGATTAGCCACGCTGCGCCATGCCAAACAAGTGCTACTGCTAGACGCCGGGCAATTGGTAGCCCAGGGAAGTCACGCCGAACTGCTCAAGACTTGCGAACTCTATCGCCACCTGCACTACCTGCGCTATAACCTCTTCGGCCGACACGACCACTGAAGGTTGACTAGCGCATATCGAGGCTTCAGGAGTTTTTCGCGATGGGTGCCTCGGCTGCCGATCAACCCGTGTTCGACCCGTGGCAAGCCATTCCCGCGCGCTACAATCTGGGCCAGGCGCTAACCCAACGCCACGTTGCGGCCGGGCGCGGCGACCATGTCTGCTTGCTGTGGGAGAACTCGGCAGGCGATCGTCGCACCCTGACCTATGGCGAAATCGACGCTGCGAGTTCTCGATTCGCGGCCGGCCTGGCCGAGCGCGGCGTGGGGCGCGGCGCGCGAGTCTTGCTGCGGCTTCCCAACCTGCCAGAGTTTTATATTGCCGCACTGGGCATCGCTAAGCTGGGGGGCGTGTTTATCCCTTCGAGCACGCAGTACCGGGCCGCTGAAATCGAATATCGCCTGCGCGATTCCGAGGCGGTGGCCGTGGTAACCACCACCGGGTTGTTGCCCGAGGTGGAACAAGCGGCGGCGACCTTGGGGCGACAACTGCTGGTGGTTGCGGTAGCCACGGCACGCGAACCCTGCTCGGAAGGGCAGCTCGATTTCTGGCGGCTCGTCGATAGCGCCCCCACGGGGTTCGAGGCCATCGATACCGCCAGCGATGAGCCCGCCTTCTTGGCCTATACCTCGGGCACCACGGGGCGCCCCAAGGGTGTGTTGCACTTGCACCGCTATCCTTTGTCGTACGAACCCGTGATTCGCCACTGGCACGATTTTCGTGCGAACGACGTTTGCGCCTGTCCGGCCGAGGTCGGTTGGATGCTCCCGGTAGCCTCCACGTTTCTGTACGCCATGCAGCGGGGGCTGTCGATCGTGCTCTACCATCCGCTCGACGGCCGCTTTGTCCCAGCGGCCTGGTTCGATTTGATTGCCC
>CAYSXM010000292.1:0-5918 GCA_964434905.1 uncultured Pirellulales bacterium
ATCCTTGGCAAACAATGAAACCGATGTTGCACGCAACTATCGCACAAGGCATAACCTAGCGAAAAATAAGATGTTCAGAGCAGGTGGCCACGGCGTGACTACAAGACTACCGGCGGCCACAGCACCTGCGACACCCTATCCCAGAGCACTGGCGACGCCCAGCGGCACCTGATCGCGGTATTCCTTGCAGCCGCAACACGTTCGATTCCTCGACACGAAGTTCCTGAATCATCCGGGCTCAGTCGGGCGGGGGATTGTCCAGGTCGACGGCGTCGAGAAACGTGGTGGCCAATCGTAGACAGGTTTCGGCGGCGCCGTAGTGCAGTTGGTGGCCTTGATCGGGCAGCACCACCCAATCGCCCTGCGGGGCTTGCTGTGCTAGCCGCTGCGCGTCGTCTGGGCCGCACATGCCGCCCCGCGCGGGGCTTCCATGCAGCACCAGCCAGGGGCAGGGTATCGACGCCAGCGTGCGTCCCAGGTCGTCGATCGTGGGCCATTGTCCGGCGAGCAAGGCATCGAAGACTCGTGCATCGACCCGGGCCAGACAGGCAGCCAAGAATCGAATGGCCGCGGCATCGCGAATCTGCCCCAAGGGGACGGGCTCTGCGCGGCCAGGTACCCAGGCAGGTTGGGTCGATAGACGCTGTACCCACTGTGCGGCGCTCAGCGATTCACCTGCCCACTGCCGCCAAGCGGTGAACAGCGGGCGATAGCGCGATTGCTGGCTGCGCTGACCGAGGAGATCGCTGGGAGGGTCTTCGAGAATCGCACATTGGATCTGGCCAGCAAGTGCCGGATGTGCGGCCACGCTGGCCGCGATTAGTGCCCCCAACGAGTGCCCCCAGACGGCGCCGGGCCGATCGAACTTGGCGGCCACAAGTTGGACGATGTCGTCGACGAAGTCCGCGACGGCATAACGTCCGGCGGCATCGTGTGCCGAGCCGCCATGACCGCGCAGATCGACGGCCAGCAGCCGATAACGAGCGGCCAAGGCTGGCATCACGGTTCCGAAATCGCGCCATCCGCGGCTGATGCCGTGGATCAACAACAAAGGCGGTCCGTGCGAGGCACTTTCAGAGATGCAAAGCCGTAGGTCGCGGCAGTGGAAGTGCGTTTCTGAAAACATTGTGAACAGGCCCTGGAATGAAGGGGGCGAGGAACGCGGAATGCCATTGGAACCAGGCACGGCAGGTAGGCTGGCAGAAATGACAGCTTACCGTGGTGGCACAATCTACCCATTCCCGAAACGCTGGGCAGGGTAGGGGGGGTAAGGGGTGGAAAACTTGTCGCGCGCCGGTTGCGCCACGGTTGGTTGGGTGTCGCTTTTTCGGCGAATGGCCAGCGAGCAATGCCGGGGCAGCGCGAGATGGCTCTTACACTGCGCCGCCGCGCGATAGGATAGCCATGTGCGAGGTCGGTGCGGCGACGGCTGCACGGCGTGCCGGTGGAGAGAGCGATCGGGGATCGTAGGAAACCGCAGGGAGGATTGCACGGATGGCCACCATCGAGCGATTTGACGGACCGTCGGGCGTGTCGCGGCCGGGAACCGATTTGGGAAATCGGCTTCCTCCGCAGGACCTGGAATCTGAACGGAGCGTGTTGGGTAGCATTCTGCTCGACCCGGAAGTCATCGACGAAGTGATTCTACTGGTACGGCCCGAGGATTTTTACGCCGACGCGCACCAGAAGCTATTCCACCACCTGCGAGAAATGCACAACGGCGGTGGGCGGATCGACGCCTTGCTGCTGGTCGATCGCTTGAAAAAGGCGGGCGACTACGAATTTGTGGGTGGGGCTTCGTACGTGGCCGAGTTGGCCCGGGCGGTGCCCGTGGCGTCGCACGCCACCTACTATGCGCGGATCGTGCAACACAAGGCGTTGCTGCGATCGTTGATTCATGCGGGCACGGAGATCGTTCGCGAGGCCTACGACCCGACGGTCGAGCCCCGCGAATTGGTCAGCCGTGCGGAAGAGCGGATGTTTCAGGTGCTCGACGAGCGCGCGGGGGTCGAGGCGCGGCCGCTGTTGGACGTGCTGCACGAGGCGATGGACCGCATCGACGCGCGGCTCAACAGCGAGCACGCCACGCGAGGCGTGCCGACGGGGTTGGTCGATCTCGACCACATGACCGGCGGACTGAATGAATCGGAACTGGTGATCCTGGCGGCGCGCCCCAGCATGGGCAAAACCGCGCTGGCCACGAACATTGCCGAGCACGTGGCGCTCGACGCGGGCGTGACCACGCTGTTTGTCAGTCTGGAAATGTCCCGGCTCGAGTTAGCCGAACGCATGCTCAGTTCCTATGCCCGGTTCGATTCGCACAAATTGCGCGGTAATCGCTTCACGAACGACGACTTGCAATTGCTGGTGGAAAAGAACGCGGAGTTAAGCCAAGCACGCTTGTTCGTGGACGACACGCCTAGCCGGACGATGTCGGAAATTGCCGCCACGGCCCGCCGCTTGCGCCGCAAGGAAGGTCTAGGGCTGGTGATCGTGGACTATCTGCAGTTGATCGAACCCGACAACCCGCGCGATTCTCGCCAGGAACAGGTGGCACGCATTGCTCGACGCTTGAAGATCTTGGCGCGCGAGCTGAAGATTCCGGTGATCTGTCTGGCCCAGCTCAATCGGCAGTCGGAGGTGAGCAAGGACAATCGGCCGCGGCTCAATCATCTGCGCGAGTCGGGCGCCATCGAACAAGATGCCGACGTGGTGATGTTCGTGCATCGCGAGGAATACTATCGCACCCAGGAAGAAGCGCAGGAGGAAGGGCTGGTGGGCAAGGCCGAGCTGATTCTGGCCAAGCAGCGCAATGGCCCCGTCGGCGATGTACCCCTAACCTGGCGCGCCGAGTTCACGCGTTTTGAGTCGCGTGCCGTGGGCTATCAGGAAGTTTACGTGCCGCGGTTCTAGCATTCGGTTGAAAGCTGTAATTCCTGCGGCGCTGGCTACGCCAGCCAAGGGCGGTCTTGCCACGATCGGTCGGGGTGGTGTTATTTCTCGACGGGTGCCAGCTTGGCCAGGTACTTGGCCGGTTCCTTGGTCAGCATGTCGCGGCACCCCTCGCAGCAGATAAAGACGTCGCGCCCTTCGACCGTGACCTTGACGGGAGCCCCCATCGATCCTAGCGCGTGCTCGCTGACGGGGCAGTCTTTCTGGGCGATGGCCGCTTCGCGCTCGCCGTCGGGCAGTTTGGCCAATTCGACCGCTACCTGTTCGTCGTCGCCGTCGACATGGTCTCCCATGGCGGCATCGGCTGCGGCGCTATCTTCTGGGGCGTTGGCGTCACCGGTCGCGGTCGGGGGCGCGCTGGCCGAGCCGCAACCTGGCAGGCAAGTTGTCAGCAGGCAGGAACCGAGCAATGCCAATCCAATTGGTTGGCCTGCGTTCACATGAAACCACCGCATGGTTAGTCTCCGAATGAAGAGTTGAACCGGCACCGAACTGTTTCAAACCAGGCGCCGCCCGAGGAGAACACCGCCCCTTGGCACCGACCGGCGGCCCAGCGGCCCATTGTCGAAGTTCCCTGCCACGGCGCGAAGGGGGCACGGCCACGTGGGTACTGGTGCAGCAGCCCGTTTTAGAATTCGACGGGCTGGTATGCGGCGCGGCGGCCCCAGGGTGGGGAATTGGCAGGTGCAGGCCCTTGTGGCTTGGCGCGTGGCGCTGGCATAGAATCGGGCGCGCGCATCGACGGCGTCGGAGTTTTACCAGCAACAGGAGCGAGTGCCATGAATCGAGGCAGGTTATCGGCGGCAATTCGCGGGTTCCAGCGGCCGATCGGTCGTGTGGAAACGCTGGCCTTGGGGCTAGTGTTGGCGGCGGGCGCCTGGCGAATTGTGATGGGCGGTGCGCCGGCACCTGGCGCTGCTAGCGAGGCTGGCCTGCGAGGTTGGGAGCGGGGACGGGGGTTCGGATGGAACTGGGGAGCCGACGACGAGGTGGGCTCGCTGAACGCTTTGACCGATGCCACGCGCGCGGCAGCGCTGCGGTTGGCTGGCACAGGAAGAGTGTTCGATCTGGGGGTGACCTACAGCCGGCGCAGTTTCAAATGGCCTGGTCATTCACCAGGCGAAATCATGAGCTTTCGCAGCCCCGAAGGGGTCAAGCGGCAACGCGACAACGCATTTACCGAACCGGCGGTGAATTCCAGTGGACAAAGCTGGCATAGCTCCGCCCTGTTCATCAACGACAACGTGGCCACGCAGATCGATGGCCTGGCGCATGTGACGGTGGGCGACGACAACCACTGGTACAACGGGTTTCGTGAAGGGGATTGGGGGGGCGATTTCGGAGTTCGCAAGTGCGACACCAGCACCATTCCGCCGATTGTCGCACGGGGTGTGTTGATCGATGTGGCGGGGTTGAAACAGGTCGACGCATTGCCAGCGGGCTATCCGATTACACCGGCCGACATCCAGCAAGCTTGCCAACGGCAACACACAGAACTGCGACCGGGCGACGTAGTGCTAGTGCGCACCGGCACGCTGCGCCATTGGGGCGCCGAAGGTGCCGACGGCGAGACGTTGGCCGCGCACGATTCGGCGGGGATCACGCTGGACACGGCCAAATATTTGGTCGAAACGTGTGGCAGCGTGCTGATCGCCTCGGACACCAGTGGGCTGGAAGTGAACCCGGCGCCGGCTGGCGCGGCGTCGTTTATTCCCGTGCACAATTACCTGCTGATCGAGCAGGGGGTCCATATCGGCGAGTTCCACTATCTTGAGGACCTGGCACGTGAAAAGGTCTACGAATTCTGCTACCTGGCGGCCGTGAACAAGCTGGCCGGCGCAGTATCGGGATTCACGATGCGGCCGCTGGCCTTGCATTGAACCGCTGGCCTTGACGTGCCTTGACTTGGCGCGGCGTGTTCGGGGCTGGCGTCGCGGTTGCTTGGTGCGCTGCCTGGGCCCAGCGCTCACCTGGCGGCGCGCTACATGCGTTCGACAACCTCGATTCCCAGTAGTTCCAGCCCCCACGCAATGGTGCGGGCGGTCAGATCGCACAGCACGAGCCGGCTGGCTCGCAGGTCGTCGCTTTCCGCGCGCAGCACGGGGCAGTGCTCGAAAAAGGTCGAATAGGCATTGGCTAGTTCGAACAAATAGGTGGTCATTTGGTGGGGTCGATACTCGGCCAACACGGCGTCGATGGCTTCGCTAGCGCGTGCCAACGCCATGGCTAGCGAGCGCTCGGCGGCGGTGTCGAGGCGCAGTTGCACCTGCTCGGCCGGTGTCCCCGAGGCGGCACCGGCTTTGGCGCGAATGCTGCGCACGCGGGCGTAGGCATATTGCATATAGGTGGCGGTGTTGCCCGTCATGGCCAGCATTTTGTCGTAGCTGAAGACGTAGTCGCTGGTGCGATTTTGCGCTAGGTCGGCATACTTCAAGGCCGCCATGCCCACCTTTTCGGCGACTTGCTGTCGCTCGGCGGCCGACAATTCGGGTGTAGGTTTGGCGTCGTCGTTCTCGGAAACAATCACGTGCGCGCGGCGTACTGCCTCGTCGAGCAGGCCCTCGAGACCGACCGTATCGCCCGAGCGTGTCTTGAACGGCCGACCTTCGTCGCCGAGAACGGTGCCGAAACTGACATGCACGTAGTCGGTTTGGGAAAAACCCCATTGCCGCGCCACGGCGAAGAGTTGTTCGAAGTGCAGGCTCTGGCGATGGTCGACAACGTAGAGCACCGCGGCGGGGTGCCAGCGCTCGTGCCGATAGGCAATGGTGGCCAGGTCGGTGGTGGCATAGAGAAACGCGCCATCTTGTTTTTGCACAATCATGGGGGCGGCCTGGCCCGCGAGAAAAACGCATTCCGCGCCCTCGCTGGTCCGCGCCAGACCGGCCGCGCGCAACGAGGCAACCACACCGGGCAAGCGGTCGTGGTAAAAGCTTTCGCCTAGCGTTTCGTCGAAGGTGACTCCC
>CAYSXM010000293.1:0-5917 GCA_964434905.1 uncultured Pirellulales bacterium
CAGGGAATTCAATTGACCGTGGTTGGGTGCGATCGACAGGGGCTGGTTTCCCCTGCGGCGCTGGACCGAGTGCTCGATGCCGACGTGGCGCTGGTAAGCGTGATGCTGGCCAACAACGAGATCGGCGTGGTGCAGCCGATCGCGGAAATGGCGGCCCTCTGCCGGCAGAAGGGGGTGTTGTTGCACACCGATGCGGCGCAGGCGGTGGGCAAGCTGCCGGTCGACGTGGGCGCGCTGGGGGTCGACCTGTTGACCGTGGCAGGGCACAAGTTTCAAGCACCCAAGGGCGTGGGGGCGCTGTATGTGCGGCAAGGGGTGACGCTCGAGCCGTTGCTGCACGGGGCCGGTCACGAATGTGGACTTCGTGCCGGAACGGAAAACACCTCGCACATCGTGGGATTGGGCGCGGCGGCGCGGCTGGTTACCGAACGGTTGTCGGAAATCGGACCGCGACTAACGGGCTTGCGCGACTATCTGGCCGATCGGTTGCGCCACGAAGTCGGACCGCAACTGCAAATTCACGGCGAGACGGCCCCACGGTTGCCCAACACGCTGTCGGTGAATTTTCCCGGAGTCGTGGGTGCCGATCTGTTGCGCCGTGCCAGCGGGGTGTGTGCAGCAACGGGCGCGGCCTGCCATGCCGGAAGCCAGATGCTGTCTCCCACGCTGGCCGCGTTGGGCCTGGCTCCGGAAGCTTGTCGAGGCGTGGTGCGACTGAGTTTGGGCTGGACAACAACGGCAGACGAAGTGGATCGAGCGGTCGAGCAATTGGTCGAGGCTTGGGAGCAATTGCGAGCGTAGCGAGGTGTGGCCCCATGGGCGGTTGCTTTGTCGGCAAACCGCGACGATAGGGCGGTGTGCGTGGAAGTCGCGAAGGTAGCTACCGCCAAGACGACCACGACACGGTCGGCAGGAATGGAAAGTACCCATGGATTTTCCCTGGTACCGCATTGCCAATGTCGCGCAGTTGGCGACGCCTGCCCTGGCGCTGTATCCCGATCGCATTGAAACGAACCTGCGGCGAATGCTCGAATTGACGGGGGGCGCCACGCGGCTTCGACCGCACGTCAAGACGCACAAGTTGTCGGAACTGGTCGACTTGCAACGGACGTTGGGCATCTTCCAATTCAAGTGCGCTACATTGGCCGAAGCGGAAATGCTAGCACAGCAAGGCGCCGCCGATGTGTTGATCGGAACGGCACTGGTGGGCCCCAACACCGCACGGCTGGCCCAATTAGCCCAGCGCTATCGGGGTACCCGATTTTCCTCGCTCATCGATTGTGAGGCACACCTGGCGATGCTGGTCAGCGCGCAGGCGTCGCAACGGCCCGTCCACGGGGTGTGGATCGACCTCGACGTGGGCATGGGTCGTACGGGTTGCGTTGCCGACGGCACGGCGCTCGAACTATGGAAGCGAGCAGACGCCACGGCCGAAATCGAGGTTCGCGGCTGGCATGTTTACGATGGCCACTTGAAGCAGCCCGACCCCGCGCAGCGATTGGCGGCCGTTGAAGAAGCATTTGCACCGGTCGAGCGGTTGCGTGACGAAGTCGCCGCGACCACCGGTCAGCGACCGGCGCTGGTGGCCGGTGGAACTCCCACGCTTGGCTGTCACGCGCGGCACGCCGACCGACAGTGCAGCCCCGGTACCTGCGTGCTGTGGGATTACAGCTATGAATCGAAGTACGCCGATCTGGGGTTTATCTACGCCGCGGTGTTGATAACTCGTGTGATCAGCAAGCCCCGCGCCGACCGGGTGTGTTTGGATCTGGGCTACAAGGCCGTGGCCTCGGACAACCCCGATCCGCGGGTGCTGCTGTGGGACCTGCCCGATGCCCGGACGGTGGTCCACAACGAAGAGCATTTGGCGGTTGAGTGTCACGCTGCGAGGTCGTTGTCGGTGGGCGATGTCGTGTACGGCGTGCCCTGGCACGTGTGCCCCACGTGCGCATTGCACGAAGCGGTGAGCGTGGTGCGTGACGGCCTGGTCGTAGCGTCGTGGAAAGTTGCGGCGCGCAGGCGCAACTTGTCGTTTGAGTAGCGCCCGGCGGAGTATTGGCGGCGAGTGGGGATTTGGTGCTGGCGCCCCCGGGGCAGGGTCGCACATGGCGCGCGGGCTAGGTCGCCCCTGGCACGTGCGGCGCGGTTTCGACTGCGAGGAAGACAGGGGCAATGTTTGAGGAGCACGCGAACCCCATGGCTAGTTTGCCGCGAATGTCGACCGGAGTGCCTGGACTGGACGAGCACTTGGGTGGTGGCTTGCTGGGTGGCACGATGACCGTGGTGGTGGGGTCGACCGGAGTGGGAAAAACACAGTTGGGCCTGCAGTTCGCGCAGGCTGGCGCGGATCAAGAGGGGCAGCGGGGCGTACTGTTCGACTTAAGCTGCCGGGGTGATTCGCAGAGCCACCAAGAGTATGCGGCGCGGATGTTCGACTGGAAACTGTCGGATTGGGACACGAGCCGCCCGGTGCCGTTGGCCAATTTTTTTGAGGCCACCGCCACGCTAGGTGACTATCTGCACGTGTTCGACTATCGCGGCCGTCGGCCGGTGGCCAAGGACCTGGACTTTGACGGTTGGCACGCGTGGCAGGCCGAACTCGTCACCAAGTTGCAGGCCACGGTGGCCTTTCTGTACGGGGCGCTGGTGCGCGGCGTGCGACGGGTGGTGATCGACGGCGTGGATCCAGCGGATCGACAGGCCGAGTCGATGCAGAAATAGTTGTTTGAGTACGTCTATCAACAGGTGTTGCGAAAAGAGTGCGATTGGGTGGCCCGCGACCTGTTTCGAGAACAGTTTCGCGCCCAGGCCCAGCGCGTTGCGGCGCACGCCTATGACCATCGCCAAGTGGCAGGGCTGTTGCTGTATACCGTACACGAAACACTGCTCGACGACGTCATCGCGCGGCGTCTGGAAGACGCCGACTGGCTGGCCGCGGCAAACACCGTAATTTATCTCGGCAAGGTGCGCGATGGCGCGCGCCTGGGCCGTGCGCTGTATGTGACCAAACATCGCGGCAGTTACGCCAGCGAGGAGATTCTGCCGTATACGATCGACGATCGTGGGTTGCGGCTGGGAGGGTGATCGGCCACGGCGGGCGTTCAACCAGAATTCTTCAAGAGCTTTTTGCGGCGGAACCGAACGTGTCGCGTCGGGCCCGTGGAACGGCCATCGCCGCAGACTCACGTAGGCACCGATCGGCCGCGCGAGCCGGGCGCGAGTTTTCTTGCAGCCGCGGCACGTTTAACTCCCCGCGACGAAGTTCCTGGATAATCCGGGTTCAGTTGTCGGCGTCGCTGGGCATGGCGCGCGAGGCGAATTGCTGGTACAGCGTTGACGTTCCCAAGAGCATCATCCCCAACACCGCCAGGGCCAGGACGCGCGGCATCCACTGCAAACTGGCCATGTCGATGAAGAACACCTTGAACACGATCGGTAGAAACGCCAACAGCCCTAGCAGTCGATACACCTTGTAGCGCAGGGCGAAACCCGCTGCCACCAGCACTGCGGCATGCAGACTGAGCACGACCGAATGAATGGCTTGGCGGGCCATGTGCGGATTGTTGGTCAACCAGCCCAGCGTGGCACCGGCACCGGAGAACCAATCGTCGACCTCCATGCCGGCCAGCCAGACGATCGTCAGATTGCCTAGCACAGCCAGGATTGTCGGCAGGGGGCCGCGTTCGAACAGCGATAGTTGGCCGCCCGGATCTTGTGCGACAAGCGCGGGGGGCACGTGGGTCGCGCGGCGCCGGTACAGCAACCCGGCTCCCAGGTACAGGGCTGCCAAGCAAGCCAACGTGGCGAAGCGGCTATTGGCCAACGCCACGTAAGGCTGGTCGAGCCGGGAACCGGCGACCACGGCCGCCCCGCCGGCCACAGCGATAGCCAGCACGGCGCCATAGGTGCGCGCTGCCATCTGCTGGAACCAAAAGCCGGCCAGCCAAATGGCCGCGGCATCGAGTGTGAACAAGAACACCACGATGCGGCCCGACCACTGACAGGTCAGGCTCACTAGCAGCAGCGAATTGGCAGTGACTAGCATCAGCCCCGTGAGCTGCGGCGCCAGGTGAACCAAGGCGGGGCTTTCGGCCGTACGTCGCGGCAGCACCCAATGCAATCCGCCCGCCAAGAAGCCCAGCAAGCTGGTGGTGAGCATGGTGAGAAAGCTCAGCTTCAGTTCCGCGGAACCGATCAAGGCCGGCGCGGTTTGAGAATAGTCGTAGCCCAGCAGGCGTAGGGCCGATAGAAAAAACACGAGCGCGCCGCTGGTTCGCAATTGCCAATCGGCGAAGAAAATGCCCACGCCCGTAAAGACCACGGCTTCCACGGCCCAGGCCAGGCCCAGGTATTCTGGCTGGTCCACTTCCAACGGCACGGCCAAGGTGAAGGCGACGGCCGCCAGTGCCAGCGCCACGCGAGGCAAGCGATCGTCGAGCCCCACCCGGTAATAGGCCGCTACGAACAGCCCCAGGAGCGCGGCTGAAAAGGCCCACGCGACGAGCGCCAGTTGCTGATCGGGGTCTTGGTGGAACAGGCGCCAGGCCAAACCCAATAGGCCCATCGCGGCGGCGCTCAAGGTGCTCAAGTCGCCCAGGTCGCTGGTGCGACGCAGCACGAGCTGGGGTGCCACGGTTGCCAGAACAAACAGGCTGGCGTGCAGCGCGCCCAACCAAAGAGTGCTCCATTGGTGGGTGTCGTTGTAGCCGTTGACAAGCCAGGTGCCGAACATGGGCAGGGTAGCGCACCAAGTGAGCGGCTTGAGCCAGGACCAGCCTTTGCGAATGGCGGTGCCCAGCAGTGCGGCGTTCAAGAATGCCAGATACAGGAATAGAGAAACGTGGTCGCCGCTATCGCTAGCAGTAAGGAAGGGGGCCAGGTAACCACCCAACGCGCCCAATAGAATCACGCCCCAGCTATCGAGGCAGAGTGCCAGCGCGATCGCCGCCAGCGAGATAACGGCGCATTCCGCGAAGGCAAACGGGCCGGAATATAGCTGGTAGAGCCGCAAAGCGGCGAAGGCCGTGGCATACAGCGTGAACAAACCCAGGCCCAGTAGCCCCTGGGCCAACAGCTTGATATTGCGCTGAACCAGGACGGCGCCCGCGACCAGGAACCCCACGCCCAGCGCGTGCAGTGCGGCGACCTGCACCTCGGGTGGCGTCTCGAACGTTGACCAGGCCCAGTGCACGGTGAAACCCACCGCCAGCAACAGCGCCAAGGCGCCCAGCCAGGTAAGCAATTGCTTACCCACGAGTTGTTCCCAGCCGACATCGGCCGGCCATTTTCGCATGGGCGCGGCGAGGCTGTCTGCGAACAATCTCGAGCCAATGCGCTGGGTGGCGGGGGCGCTGGCGGAAGTGCGGGAAGCCGGGGCGCTGGCGGACGCTGCCGGCGGCGCTAGCGGGCCCCCCCCTGCCCTGCCCTGCGCGGGGGCCGCCAGGTGATAGCCTTCGACGAGTTCGACTTCGACCACCCTCGAGGTACCCTCGGTTCGTTCTTGTGTAGATCGGGGCGCGGCCACCGTGAAGGGGCTTTCGCCAGTCAGCCATTGGGTTGGGTGCGAGGTGTCGGACGTTTCGCCGCGGGCTTGCTTTTCCAAAGTCGATAAGCGCTGCGCCAGGTGTTGGCAATCGGCGCGCACGGTATCGAGCGAGCGAGCCACGCCGTTCAGCGAGAGTTCCACTCGCGTCAGTTCACCCCGGATCGCTGCCAAATCGACTGGTTCACCTGAACGTGGATTCATGACCATTCCCCGTGAGGCGAGAATTTGTGACAGGTGCCCTGGCCATGCCGGAAAAAGGACACGCCCGTTACCTTCCCAGGCGTCTTTCTGGACAACTTATAACCCCGAATTATTCCTGAGCCTTCTGCTGCGGAGGCGAACGTGTCGCGTCTGCCGCGTCAAACCGCCCTC
>CAYSXM010000294.1:0-5896 GCA_964434905.1 uncultured Pirellulales bacterium
CCCGCGCTGGCGAACGTTGGACCAACGTTCGCCAGCGCGGGGGCTGGACCGAGGTCTAGTGCAGTGGGCTGCCACCGCGCGACACGCGCGCTCAGCGTCGCGGGAAGATCGACGTTGACCGTCTCAGCCAGGATTTCTGCGCGGGGGGTGTGGCCCGCGGTACCCGCCTGCGAGGTGCGGATGACGCTCAGCACGCTGTTTTCTCGCCGCGCCCAGGCGGTCTCGCCAATGGCGCGCACGACATCTCGGGCGGCATCAAACGCAGGCACATCGCCCCCGCGGTCGCTCATGGAATAGCTGTCGTCGAGTAACACCACATAGTGCGTGCGGCGACCGCCCAACGCGCCGGCCCATCCGGAATCGAGTGTGGGCTGGGCCACGAGCAACACCAGCAGCACGACGGCCAAGGTGCGGGCGGCTAGCAGCAGCCACTCTTTGAGGCGAATGACTCGGCGAGCGCGCTTTTGGCTGACCAGCAAGAACTCGATTGCCGCCCAATCGACGCGTTGTCTCCGCCAGCGGTTCAACAGGTGGATCAGGGCCGGTAGCGCCGCCAACGCTAGGCCCCATAGCAGTGTCGGATGGAGAAACGACGTGCTCACGCCTCGGCCTCGCGGATGGTTCGGACAGGTAGCGTGCTCGTCGAACCGCTGCGCCGCGGTGCGGACGGGCCGGTCGGACGTCCGCGCCGGGCTCGGCGCGCGTTGAGGAACGCCGCCAAGGCGCCGCCTAGCGGGGCACTGGTACGAAACAGTGCGTAGTCGATCGACTGCTGGGCGCAGCCGCGGCGCACTTCGTCTAAGAAGTTTTCCAGCGCGCGCAGATACTCGTGGCGCAGCGCGCGGGGGTTACAGTTCAGACGTTCTTCGCGTTCCAGGCCCACGAACTGGGTCTGTCCCCGGAAGGGAAAATCGAGTTCGTCGTCGTCAAGTATGTGCCAGACTAGCACGTCGTGGCCGTGCTGGCGTAAGAGGCGCAAGCCCTGGAACAGTCCGGGGCGATCGACGAACAGATCGGACACGAGCACCATCAGGCTGCGCCGTGGCGCGGCTTCGGCGGCTGCCTGTAGCACAGATTGCAGGTTGGTGCCGTCGGTGGGTTGCGAGCGATCGAACAATTCGACCACGGCGTCGAGCTGGGTGTGCCGGGCGCGGGGCGGCAAGGTGGCCCGGACTCCCGCATCGAACGTGGTCAGCCCCACGGCGTCGCCTTGGTCGAGCGCCAGGGCGGCCACGCTGGCGGCGAGCGTGGCGGCGCAGTCAAACTTGGACCACGGCGCGCGTCCGTAGCTCATGCTGTGAGAAACATCTACCAGTAACTGGCAAACCAGGTTCGTGTCGGCCTCGAATTGCTTGACTACCAGCCTGTCATGGCGTGCCCACACCTTCCAGTCGACGTGCCGCAATTCGTCGCCCGGCGAATAAGCGCGATGCGATAAGAACTCGACCGATTGGCCGAAATAGCGGCTGCGGTGCCGGCCCGAAAGAAAGCCTTCGACCACCCGCCGAGCGCGTAGCTCGAGCCGAGAGATGCGAGCCAACGTTTCAGGATGCAAATATTTTTTGGAAGCGGGCATCTCGGCGCAGTTCGTCTTCTTGGGTGGGGGTTTCGGTCAGCAGGCGATCGATGACTTGATCGCTGGTGACGCCTTCGCTCTCGGCCGCAAACCCGACTACCAGGCGATGACGCAGCACCGGCTTGGCAAGGGTTTGCAGGTCTTCGGTAGTCACGTGCGTGCGCCCATGCAGCAAGGCCCGTGCCTTGGACCCGAGAATCAGAAACTGCACGGCGCGTGGGCCGGCACCCCAACTCAACTGGTCGGCCACAAAGTCGGGCGTACCCGGTTCGCCCACGCGGGTTTGCCGCACGAGCGCTAGTGCGTAACGCACCAGGTGGTCGGCGATCGGCACCTCGCGGACCATGGCCTGCAGCTCCCGCAGTTCGTCGGCGGCCAGCACCGGTGTCAGGTCAATCTGGCTGCTGGTGGTGGTGCGTCGGGCGATTTCAAACTCTTCCTCGAAGTTGGGATACCGCACATAGACTTTGAACATGAAGCGATCCTGCTGTGCCTCGGGCAAGGGATAGGTTCCCTCTTGCTCGATGGGGTTTTGCGTGGCCAGCACGAAGAACGGATCGGGCAGCGCGTGACGGCGCCGCCCGGCGGTAATCTGTCGCTCCTGCATGGCCTCGAGCAGTGCCGATTGGGTCTTGGGTGGCGTGCGATTGATTTCGTCGGCCAATACTACATGAGCAAACAACGGCCCCTCGAGAAATCGGAATTCCCGCGCGCCGGTCGTACGGTTTTCTTCCAGAACCTCGGTGCCGGTTATGTCGGCCGGCATCAGGTCGGGGGTGAATTGCACCCGGCTGAACGACAGGTCGAGCGAGCGCGCCAAGGTGGATATCATCAGGGTCTTGGCCAGGCCGGGTACCCCTTCCAGCAGGCAATGCCCTCGGCTGAACAGGGAAATCAGCAACTCTTCGATGACCGACTGTTGGCCCACGATCACTTGTTCTAGCTGCGACACAATGCGCTCGCGCGCGTGGGCCAGTCGACGGGCACCATCGGAACCCGGACCGCTGGAGTTGTTCGTCATCGATGACCTTCCAAGGTGGTGAACGACGGAGCGCAGCCGGTTCTACCGCTGGTAGATCGGCAGTGTTGCTCGTTCCAATTGCAGGATGGTGAGATTGATGGCCGTGGTATAGACCGAGCCGATATAGCCTTGGGTCCAGGAACCATCGGGGCTGGCCTCGGCACAGAGCTTGGCATAGGCCGCGTCGCGATAGGTTTTCCAGGCCTCGCCCCCTTCGCGATACAGCACCTGGGAATAGTAGTAGTGCGCGTAATGCCAGTGGCCGAAGCTGTCGTTGCCGATGTTCGCCAATTGCCGCCGACAATAGTCCAATAGTTTGGGGACGAACTGATCATCGTATTCGCCGGCGTTGAACAAACAGGCGATCGCCGCCGCGGAAATGGCCGGCCGTGCGCCGCCGCCTTGCGAGCTGTACTGCACGCCCCCGTTGGGCAGCGTGCAATTGCGAATATAGGCGATCGCGTTGTCGATCGTTTCACGAGGTACCGACACACCCGCGTTGCGACATCCCCGCAGCGCCTGCACCTGGGTGATGGTCGTCGATCCTTCATCGCGCCCCATGCCGTCCTTCGCGCTGACATAGCCCCAACCACCGGCCTCGGTCTGAGCCTGGCCAGTGAATTCCACGCCGCGTGCCAAAACGTCGAGCAGGCTCTCGCGGCGCTGGGCATCTTCCTCCTCGCCCAGCACTTGCGAGAGAAACAGCAGTGCAAAGCCGTGACCGTAGGTATAGCGATTGTCTCGTGCGGGGTCGCCGATCAGCCCGTTGGCGCGGCTGCGGCTCACCAGGTAGTCCACGGCGCGCCGCACTGCCAGCGCGTAGCGCCCTTGGGTAGTGGTCGAACCCTCGCACAACAGTGCGATGCCAGCCAGCGATGTCATGGCGGTCGGATACTGACCGTCGGTGGCGCTCCAATGGCCCAACCGCGATTGCGTGCTCGCCAACCAGTCTAGACCGCGCTCGATCACTCGCTCTACCTTGGCGTTGGAGCTAGCGGGCAAGGAATCAGCGTCCGTCGCGCCGGCATGGGCCGCCGTTATAGCCACTAGGCAACCCAGAGTTAGTCCAAGAGCCGTGGCACACTGGTTCATCGTCCATTCTCCCGCGACAGCAACGGGCTGTTAGCCGCCGCACCGGCGCCCCGAGCGTTGGGAACCTTTGGCGCGGCGTCATCGTCCTGGTCTTCCGCAGCCTCCTCGGTAGCCCGTTTCGTGGCATCTTCCTCGGGTTCCTCGTCGGGCTCGTCTTCCTCGGGCGGCTCGGGGCGTTCGAGAGGAGGGCCCTCGTCTTCGGTGGGCCAGGGCTCGTCGCTAAGGCGCAGCGTGACCGTCTCGCGCAACAAGCGAATCGCCAGTGACTTCTGTTCCAGGTTGGCCGACAACGTGTAGTTTGCCACGCTGGCGGGCAGACGCTCTTGATAGGCGATGCGCCCCGTGCGGCGATCAAGGCACATGATCACCACATAGTTCGGACTCTGTTGCGCCACTTCCGGCGACCGTTCATACACGTGGCAGGCCAGCGTCAACACGGGCAGGTCGCCTGGCTGCCGCATCTGCACCGCCTGCCGTTCTACTTGGCGCTGCCAGAGCTTCTTACCGGACGCTCGATCAATGCCCAACACCAGGCCCTGAACCAGGCGATTGTCGGAGCCGCCTGGTATCGCTCGCAGCACGACATTTTGCTCGTGATCCGTGTGATTCAGCACCACGATCAGGGTGTCTCGCGAGGGCAGCAGCAGCACCTCGTGCAGGTCCGCAAGTGGGGGGAACTCCGCCGAGAATAGCTCGTGACCGTCGGCAATGCGTACCCCACGCAGTCGGCCACTGGGTTCGGCGACCACCACCGCCTCGCGGCCCAACAGATCGGCCTTGGCACCCGGCTCGACCACCAATTTCCACACCTCGCGGCCAGTCCAGACGTCGAGCAGTTTCAATTCGCGTGCATCTTTGGCGGTGGGCAACCAGGTGAGGACTTGGCGTCCCAGGGTGGTCATCCTCGCCGCCACGGGAGGCAATCTCCGCACGCCCATCTCGCGGCCGTCGAGCGCTCGCAGGACCAGCGCCTCTTGCAGATCTGGCGGGGCGGCGAAAATTAATTCGCCATCGCCAAAACACTCGCAACCGGTGGGTAGGCCCTGCCGTGTCCACAGCGTCTGGCCATCCAGCGGATCGATTGCCAACAGCGTGCGGTTGCGAGGCACGATAAAGTAATCGTCGCCAACGGGTCCCACCAGCGACATCAGCCGGTTGATGCCGTCGCTGGCCAGGAGCCTGGAACCACCCCAGTCGGTTCGCATTTCTTGGAGTTGAACCATCGTGTTCACTGGCACGCCTGGCACGGTGTCCGAGGCATCTTGATTCCAGAGAATACGCGAGTTTCCCTGCCCGGATGGTTGCAGCGAATCGATC
Source organism: uncultured Pirellulales bacterium (assembly GCA_964434905.1). Lineage (GTDB taxonomy): Bacteria > Planctomycetota > Planctomycetia > Pirellulales > CAYNRE01 > CAYSXM01. The sequence continues at coordinate 5,007 of CAYSXM010000294.1, forward strand.
GCTAGCACGCGCCGACCAATCGACAGCAACACTAAGTGTCCGTGCAGCAGTACATGGTTGTAGCCGGGCGTGTAGTCGAAGCCGATCCGCTGGCTGATGTCGATCAACGGGGCTTGCCACAATTCGCGCCCTTGTCCGTCGATGGCCACCAATGGCTGTCCTGCGCGGGCCTGGTCCCACTCGAACGTCACGTCGTCGTAAAATGGCTGGCCGCTTCCGCGCACGAACAACCCTGCCCGCAAGTACGAGGGCTGCGGTCCCGGCTGATGCTCCACGGTCACCTTGCCATGGGGCCAGGGATCAGTCCGGTTTGCCGCGGCACGCACGGGGCTATCGAGCGGCAGCGATTCGAACAGCTCGTGGAGGGCGGGCTTTTCGCCCGTGCTGCTTTCCGGTGCCATCGCTGCCAGCCGCGCAAAGGCTCGGGCCGCTTCCTCCGGCCGAGCTGAAGCAGTGAACAACTGGGCCAGGCGGCCGGCCGCAGCGGCCGCGCGCCGCGGGTCGCGCGACGCCATCAACGGTCGCAGCAACAACTCCAATTCCAAGCCATTGTCCGCCAGGCTCAGTCGCTGGGCCAACAGTTCTCTGGCTTCCTCGGCCACCTCTCCCACGCCCAGCCATTGTACAAACTGGCCCAAGGCTTCCGTACCAAGTGCCTGGCGTGCCTGTTCTAGTCGTTGGCGCAACTGGCTGTCGATTTCGGCGCGGTCCTCCGGGCTAGCAGCGTTGTGCAGGCTGGTAAGTTGCGCGCGCAACCAACGGTCGCGGCGCACTGCTAACGCGTCGTCGACTTGTTCCAATCCGACGACCGCTAGTTCTGGTGCGGTAAACTCTAGGTAGCGCGCCAGGGCGGCCCGATGTTCGCCGGCAGCCTGCAGCCCGGCCGCTAC
>CAYSXM010000295.1:0-5892 GCA_964434905.1 uncultured Pirellulales bacterium
CCCCGACAAGTGCCGGGGAACCAAGTCGCTCTGGCTCCAAATCGCCCGGTTCGCTACGGTTCTGCGTCCTACAGGGATTTCCCAGCCTGCCCAGCGAGGAGTTACTGGCCATGTCCACAGTTAGTGGCCAACGTTTGCGGCGCCGACTTCGCGAGCCCCGCACCGAAGGTGTCTTGACTCCGAACCCGTGGCCCCTGCGTCTGGCGGCTTTGGTCGTGCTGGGCCTGGTCGTGCTGGCGCTGGCGCCCACCGTGGTGGTAAACACGCCGTTGTGGAATTCGGCTTTGGCGCGCGCCACGGCGGACGTGCGCGGCCAGGTCGTTTGTCGAACGGCTTCGTTGGGATGGTTTTCCCCACTGAAGCTGTACGACCTGGAGGTTCGCGACCTCCAGGGCGAGGTCGTGTTGCGCGCCCCCGAGGTGCGGGGCCAGAAAGGATTGCTGGGACTGATCGGCGGTGGGCCGCTGGGCAAGTTCCATGTAGCGCGCCCCGTGGTGACGATTGTCGTCACGCGCGAGGGCTCGAACATCGAAGACGTATTGGCCAACTATTTGAACAGCGAAGAGCCGGCATCGACTGCAGCGCAAATCGAAGTGGATGCGGCACAGGTCGAGATATTGGATCAGGTTTCGGGCGAGCGGTTTCAACTGGCCGATGTGGACCTGGCAGGCGATTTCCCTGGTGCGTCGGCGGCGGCGCTGGCGATTTCAGGTCGCGGCCGGGTGCTGGCGGGTGCCGGCGCAGCGCCGGCGGACACACAATTCAAGCTGGTGTGGCCCACATCGACCGACGCCGCATTGCAGGGCGAACTGAATGTGGCGACGCGGGGGCTGCCGTTGGCACTTCTAGAGACCGTGCTGCGCCGGACCGACTATCTGAACCAGTGCGCGGGTTTGCTCGATGCCGATATCGAGTGCAGGTGGACCAACGCCACCGACAACCCCAAGCGCCGCATGGTGGCGCAGATCGAAGCACAGAATGTTCTTGCCAGCGGCGGATGGTTGGGAACCGATCAATTGCGACTGGCTTCGATCAAGGCGCCGGCCACAATTACTTGGGAAGGAAATCGACTCGAAGTCGAGGAACTGGGGGTCGAATGCGATCTAGGACGCATGGCCTATCACGGTCTGATCGACACCAGTGCTGGCCTGTGGCAGTCGTTGTCGCGACAGTCGTACGAACTCAAGGGGCAGCTCGACCTGGCGGCGCTGGCCGCTCAATTGCCGCACACAATTCACGTGCGAGAAGGCACAAAAATTACCGAAGGACGAGCCCGCCTGTTCGTCAAGAGTCAACCCTCGGACCAAGGACAAGAATTCGACGGCAAGTTGGAGACCACCAATCTGGTGGCCATGGCCGACGGGCGTCAGTTGACCTGGGAACAGCCGGTCTTGGTGACCTTCAAAGGTCGCGACGCGGAACAAGGCCTGGTACTCGACCATTTGCGCTGCACGGCGAGCTTTCTGGAACTGGAAGCGGCCGGCACGCCCGACAGCCTGTCGCTGTCGAGTTCCTATGACCTGAGCCGATTGGCTCAGGAATTGGGTCAATTCCTTGAACTAGGTGACCTGCGCCTGGCCGGAGACGGCTGGAGCCATTGCACTTGGAAACAAGATCGCGACGGTCGCTTCGCGCTCGACGGCGAGTTCCAGGTCCGCGAGTTCGCCTGGATCCCGCCTGGCGCTCGCCCCTGGACTGAAGACAACCTGCTGGTGTTTCTGGAAACCACCGGGCAGGTGCGGGATCGGCAGTGCGAACTGCTCGACAAGGCTGTGGTGACCGTGCGCAGCGGACCCGACGAATGCACGGTGCGGGCACAAGAAACCGTGCGTAACCCCTCAGGCGACAGTCTCTGGCCGGTGGCCATCGAGCTGCGTGGCGAGCTGGCTCGATGGTTGCCCCGGCTAGAACCTTGGCTGGGAACCTATCCCGACGTGCAACTTGGGGGCCAGTGCCAATTGGCAGCGCGAGCGCGTTATGACCAAGGTTCGCTCGACGTTTCGGAATCGACAGGCCGCATCGAGCAGTTTCGCTGGCACAGCCCCAGTTGGTTCATCGACGAGCCCAGCGTGCAAACCACGGCCGTGGGTCGCTGGAACGGCAAACGGTCGGCACTGGAATTGGATCGCGCTAGCTGGCGCAGCCCCGCCTTGTCGGTCGATGCGGCGGACTTGCGTTTGACCTGGCCCGAGACCGGCGACGCGACTTTGACCGGCAGCCTGGCCTATGTGGGCGACCTACGGAGATTGAATGCTTGGACCCACGACCCGCAGGTTGCCAGCGACTGGGACCTGTCTGGCAGAATTGGTGGCGAGGGCTCGATTCGCCGTACGGGGCAGGTCACGACGGCCAAGTTCGATTCGCAGATTGACCAGCTCGTGGCAGCGGGCGCGGCCGGGGAACCGTGGCGAGAGCCCCAGGTGCGTCTGGCCGTGCATGCCGAAATCGATCATCGGGCGCAAACGCTGGCGCTCGACCGCTGCGAAATCGAGGCCGACGCGCTGCGCTGCCGAGCGCGCGGTCAAGTTTCTCAGTTGGATCGCCAGCGCAATTTAGAGCTGACGGGTCAGATCGACTACGACGCCGATCGACTGCGGAGCCTGATCGAGCGCTGCGTGGGAACGGGTGTGACGTTGTCGGGGCATAAATCGCAGGCGTTTGCCTTGCGCGGGCCCCTGCGCGGGGCCGACGCGAACCTGGGTCAGTTGCACTCGGGGCCCGTATCACCGGCAGACGAACCGGCCTGGTGGGCGCGCCTGGATGGGGACGGCGGCTTGGGCTGGGACGCCGCCGAGATCCACGGCCTACGGCTGGGCAGCGGCCAACTGCGCGGCCGGCTGCACCAAGGGGTGATCCAGGTCGATCCGTTGAGCCTGTTGGTCAGCGAGGGTCGAGTGAACCTGGGCGGCCTGGTGCGGTTGTCGCCTGGCCCTGCCGAACTGCAACTCTCGCCGGGCACCGTGGTGGATCACGTACGGTTGACACCGGAAATGTGTGCCCAGGGGTTGCAATATGTGGCGCCGGTGTTGGCGGGTGCAACTCAAGTGCAGGGACAGTTCAGCATCCAGCTCGACGGTTGCCGGGTACCGCTGTCCGATCCGCGTCAGGCCGACGTAGGTGGTCGCCTGCAAGTACACAACGTCGAAGTTGGCCCGGGCCCCCTGATGCAAGAACTGGCGGTCCTGTTCAATCGGCCGGAACCCGCGGTGCTGCAGCAGCAGTCCGACGTACAATTTCGGTTGGTCAACGGCCGGATTTATCATCGCGACCTGGTGCTGGTGTTTCCCGAGCTGACTATTCGGACCTATGGTTCCGTGGGGCTCGATCAATCGCTGGCGCTGATGGCGGAGATGCCGGTGCCACCCAAGTGGATCGGCAACAACAAGCTGGGCGACGCGCTGAAAAGCCAGACGGTGCGTTTGCCGATCGCCGGCACGCTCAATCAGCCCCGGCTCGATCGTCAAGCCATGCAGCAAGCCATGGCCCAACTGGTGGGAAACACGGCCGGTCAGGCGCTCTTTAACGAGTTAAATCGCGGGCTAGATCGGCTGTTGAAGCCGCGCTAAAAAAATGGGAGTCCGGGGCGTGTCAGGGCAAGGCTCGCCGTCGCCGCGATTCGGCAAACCCCCGCCGAAGCGTGGGCCGTGGAACCCGGTGTGGTCGGCAAGCGTGGCTGAGGGGCCACCGGCATCGGCAAATTCCTGTACTCTGCCGGTAGATGTCATAGCCTCACGTCTCCAACGTGGGGCCTGCTGGTGAGAGTCGACGACGAAGCCGCACGGGCCCTGCCAGGCGTGTCTAGCCGTGGGCCAAGCCAACCGCTGGGCCGTGGCACGCGGCGGCCCCCACGGTAAGATGCAACACACGGCTCCGCGCGGCGGCCAGGAAGCGGGAGAACAATTCGCGCATGAAACTCGCGCTGTTGGGCACTGCCGGCTATCATCCGTCGGAAACACGCCACACGGCGTGTTACCTGTTGCCCGAATTGGGCATCGTGCTGGATGCCGGAACGGGCGCATTTCGCCTGCACGAGTATCTGGCCACGAATACGCTTGATGTCTTCGTGTCGCATGCGCACCTGGACCATGTGTGTGGGCTGACGTACCTGTTAGGACTGCAACTGGCGCATCCGCTCGACCGGGTCAGGCTGCACGCCAATCAGGCGACACTCGACGCGGTGCACCGGCACTTGTTTTCGCCCGCGCTGTTTCCCAAGGCTCCGCGCTACGAGCCTTGCCCTATCGAAGGACCCGTGGCGCTGCCCGGCGGTGGCGTGCTGCATTCGATCGAGCTCGAGCACCCAGGAGGCTCGCTGGGATTCCGCCTGGAATGGCCAGGGCACTCGCTGGCCTACGTGACGGATACCCAGGCCGCGGCCGATGCGGCTTACGTCGACCAGGTGCGCGGGGTCGATCTGTTGGTACACGAATGCAATTTCGCCGACGAGCGCGCCGAATTTGCCATTCAGACGGGCCACAGTTTCACTTCGGCGGTCGCACAATTGGCGCGCCAAGCCCAGGTCAAACGGCTGCTGTTGGTCCACCTTGATCCCACGGCCGACGACGACGATCCGGTGGGATTGACCGCGGCTCGGCGGGTGTTTCCCGAAACCCAGATCGGACGCGATCGGATGATCGTCGAGTTTTGACATCCGTTGCCAGCGCGCCACGTGCGGCGCTACCAGCCCGTAGAGGCATTCGACGGGCCTGCTAGATGCTGGTGTCGACTCCGCCATCGAATGGTCCGGAATGCAGCCGGGTAAAGCGTTCCATCCAACTGACCCAGCGACCGGCCGCGGCCGAGCGCGCATTGGGCTGGCTGGCCGTGCCAGAAAGCTGTGCGGCGTTTTGTTGCTGGCGCGCTGTGGTCAGTTCCTCGCGAGACCAGGCAAGCAGGTCGATCAACGCGTCGGGGTCTGTTTGTTGGCGGTCGAGTTCGAGACGAATGCTGGTCAAGTCGGTCAAGTCGGCCTGCGTCACTGCACCACTGTCTGAAAGCCGCGACAACAACTCGGAAAACTCACGCGGGGAAATTCGTCTGACGTCGTATCGAGACAGAACGTCTTCCAGCGCGCCGTGTGCGTCAGGCAAGGGCGGCGGCGTGGTGGGGGCCGCGGGGGCAGTGGCCGACGCTGTCGGCTCTTGGCCGCCGAGCCAGCGTGGCAAGAGAGTGCCCGCCAGCACGCCCAACGGCAGAAGACCTAGTTGCATGACCATGCGGACCTGGGGTTTCTAACGAGGAATGGAAATCGGTCCTGCCCTGGCGGATTGCATTTCGTAGGACGAACGGTCACTCGCCAGTGGCCAAGTGCAAGACGCAACTGGCAGGGCGGGTACCGACCGTGGCAGTCCAGCAGCCATGACACATTGGGCCCTGGTGGGGGCGTTGGGCGATAGAAGCAACCGTCGTGCCAGAAGGAATTCGGCGCGCCGTGTCAGGCCCCATGATTCGTACGTAACCCATTGGCCACAGGCACTTTACCATCGACGCTGTGTCAGTATCGGCGGCTTCAACAGTCTGTCGAATTCGGCAGGAAGTGCCCGGCGCCAATCGGCGGGAATCGCCGGTATCGCGAGTTGTAAATCGACATGCCACACGGCGAGTGGTCGAGGTACCTGACAGCCGAGGCGGGTGGTTTGTACGATACGGCCGCCCCGGTTCGCCGAACTCCACCTTTCACCCGGCAAGGAAAGCACCACCCCGATGGCCAAGCAAGCGGAGCACGCCATACGCCCTACGCGATCTGAAGATTATCCCGAGTGGTACCAGCAGGTCATCAAGGCGGCCGACCTGGCCGAGGTATCGGCGGTACGAGGGTGCATGGTGATCAAACCGTGGGGCTACGCGATTTGGGAGAACATGCAGCGGGTGCTCGATCGAATGTTCAAGGCC
>CAYSXM010000296.1:0-5888 GCA_964434905.1 uncultured Pirellulales bacterium
GCATTCCAAGAACCGATTCGCGACATGGCTGACTTCTCCGGTTGCATCGATTAGCTAAGTGTGCGGCGGGGGGCCTGCTGTGTCGGGGCGCGCAGCAGCGCAAACTCGCAAACTGGGGGATCCCTTCCAGCCGAACGTTCGTTGGAGGTATCCAACGCTCGCGGCACGCCACGTTCCGATCGTAGCGGCGACGGTTACTCTGCGGCTGGGATCAGCCCGGCAGGACCGCACGGTTACTCAAATAGTATAAACAGACTGCCAGCCAAGTTGCCGGCGAATTGTGCCGCTGTAAGCCGAATCGAATTTCCAGTGGCAAGTATTTCTGACCACTTCTGATGGTTTCTGACGGTAGTAGTAGCGGCCTGCAGGTACCGTCTGACTATGGCCCTGCCAGAGGGTCGTACGCGTCTCGCGTTGTTCCACGCCGAAATCCGCGATACGATCGCCCAACGGCCTGCCGGACCCCCGAACAAGAGATCGGAGTCTTCCCGTCTGGCACCGAACGAGGCTCGAGATGCTGGCGTTCCCCGATCCCCACGATCCATCGCCCCCTGGCCTTGCTCGCCGCGAGTGGTTGCGCTTGGGCGGGCTCGGAGCGTTTGGCCTCTCGGCGTCGGGTTGGGCCCGCGGGCGGCGCTGTGCGGCCGAATCGACCGATGCGCGCCTGCTCTCGGGCCGCGCTAGCTTTGGTCGCGCCCGCTCGTGCATCGTGTTGTTCTTATGTGGCGGCCCGCCACAACATGAAACCTGGGACCCGAAACCACAGGCGCCGGCCGAAGTGCGGGGCCCTTTCGTTCCGATTGCCACGAGCGTGCCGGGCATCGACGTTTGCGAATTGATGCCGCGCACCGCCACGCTCGTCGAACACATCGCGGTGTTGCGCGCGATGTCGACGCAAGACAACGCCCATTCATCGAGCGGCTATTGGATGTTGACGGGAGTACCACATGCCCCGACCAACGCCGAAAACACCAGGCCGGGCTTTCCGAACAATTGGCCTTCGGTCTCGGCGATCGTCAATCACTTGCGGCCCACCGCCGGCCCCCTCCCTTCGGCCGTGACCTTGCCCGAGCACCTTTGGAACACCGGTGGCATTACCTGGCCGGGTCAAGACGGCGGCTGGTTGGGCCGCGCGGCCGATCCTTGGCTGTTGACTTGTGACCCTCAGGCGAGCGATTTCCAAGTGCCTGGTCTCGGAGTGCCGGCCGACATTGCCCCGCGGTTTGCCTCGCGTCGCACGCTGCTGGCAGAGTTCAACCATCGCCTCGAGCAACTGGCCACCAGCCCGGTGGTCAGCCGTTGGGATCAACTCGATCATCAATCCTTCGATTTGCTGAGTTCCCCCGTGGCGCAAAGGGCGTTTCAGCTCGATCAGGAAACCCCGGCGGTGCGCGAACGTTATGGACGCAACCGCTTTGGACAAAGCGTGCTGTTGGCGCGGCGGTTGATCGAAGCGGGCGTGTCGCTGGTGCAGGTCAACTGGACGCGCGCCACCGAAGACAGCGCCGTGAACCCGATGTGGGACACCCACGCCGATAATGCTGGCCGGATGAAAAACGCGTTGATGCCGGTGATGGACCTGGCCTATTCGGCGCTACTGGAAGACTTGGCCCAGCGGGGCCTGCTCGAAGAAACGTTGGTGGTGCAGATGGGCGAATTCGGCCGCACGCCCCGGATTTCCAGTAATGGCGGCCGCGACCATTGGGGGCACGTGTTCTCGGTGGCACTGGCCGGCGGTGGGGTGCAAGGTGGCCAGGTGGTCGGCGCTAGCGATCCGCTGGGAGCCTATCCCCGTTCGGGTCGCGTCGAGCCGCAAGATCTGGCCGCCACCGTGTTGCATTGCCTCGGACATGCTCCGCAACGCGAGTTGCACGATCACTTGGGAAGGCCGTCGCCGATTAGCCGCGGCGAGCCGATCGCCGCCCTGGTAGGGTGAAGCCGTGGCGGCCCCGGCAGAGTAAGCAGCCCGGTTGCTAACCCAAGTTACGCTATTTGGACCATGGGGTAAGGACTCGAGTGCGATTTTGGGGGCAAGTCTTCACCACACGCCACATCGCCGTCCGCCCGCACACCACCAAACGACTTGCGTGCGATCGAAGGCCAGAAAAGTGCAGCTTTCAGCGCAGCCGCGTAACTTGGGTTACTCCGGCGCGGCCGCTCGGCCTAGTCGATTGCGGACCGCCAGCCAGTCTGCTCCACCCGGAACGGAACCGACCACGATGCGGTCCACATTTCTGGCATCGAGCGTGTGCAACGCCGCGTAGAGTCTCGCCGCATAGCCCTCAGGATCGGCGGGCAGTTCCACCTGAAGCGTTGCGACGTGCGAAGAACCGACCGGTCCACAGGTTAACCAACCGACGCAGAGCCCCGAATGGGCCAATTCCGCCACGCGCGCGGCCCCATCGTCGTCGGCCAATTCCAACGGGGCGCGCGGCGCATAATGCCGTGCCTGTTGGCCCGGCGCACGGGCCGGGGCGCTTGGAGATTCCTCGCGGTCGGCGCTCCATTCGACGGGTTCGCCTAGGGCACTGGCCAGCATTTCCCGAGTGATCAGCCCGGGGCGCAACAATCGCGGGCAATCATCGGCCAGATCGATCACTGTCGATTCGATGCCGCCCGGCGTTGGTCCGCCGTCGAGCAGTAAGTCGACCGTATCGGCAAGCCCAGCCGCCACGTGCGCAGCAGTGGTGGGTGAGATGCCGGATGCGCGATTGGCGCTCGGCGCCGCAATAGGTAGCCCCACAGTGTTCAACAACGCAAGTGCCGCAGGGTGCCCTGGAATGCGCAGGCCCACGGTTGGCCCACCCGCGGTCACTTCCAGCGGCACGCAGGGTGCACGGGGAACGACGATCGTGAGGGGGCCGGGCCAGAAGGACTGGGCGAGTTTTTCGGCTCGCGCGGGCCAGAGCGCTGCCAAGCTGGCTGCTTGCGCCATCGTGGCCACGTGGACGATCACCGGATTCGTGGCCGGTCGCCCCTTGGCAGCGAAGATTCGCCGCACCGCCAGCGGGTCGTCGGCCCGAGCGCCCAATCCGTACACGGTCTCCGTCGGAAACGCGACTAGCCCCCCGGCACGTAGCACCGCCGCTGCCCGGGCCAGTGCCTCGATTACCTGTTGCGGGTCGAGCAACGAATAAAATTCCATGGACCACCGGCCCACCAGGCGCCCGCACCGCCCCCGGGATCGCATCCTGGGAGCACTGCTCCGGTGGTCTTGAAAAACCAATATTTCGCAGTTCCGGCGATTCCGATCTGAAGCCGCGACGCCGAGCAAGTCATCGGCTGAGCGTATCGCGTATCCAAACATCCGAACAGGTGCGCAACCGTCAATCCGGACCCTAGAACGTTGGCACCAGTTGTTTGGCGTTGCCCGTCGAGATCAAAGGGAAGGTACCCGTTGTTCACACGGCGGCTACGGCGAAGTGTGCCCGGGACTCGGTGTCATGGGAAATGCGTGGTAGAATCCAGGATACGGCGCGGACGCTTGGTGCGGGTCGGCGCTGCCCCCGCTGGGTCGGACCTGGCGGTTGGCCTGTGGCCGTCTCTCGGTCGGTTTACGCGTGCCCGCTGGTTGGCACGTCACCTCCGTCCTTCGTGCGACGCGGTACCCGGATGGATGTGCTTGGTTCGGCCACCCAGTTGGTGCGTGTGTCGAACTGGTGGGCCAAAATTGCGCCGTTGTTGGCCGTGGCCTATGCGGAGTTCCTGCTGCACGGCGTAACGCCGCGTGCGGCGTCCGGGCATTTGGTGGCGCTGTTCACGGCCATTTTTTCCGTGGCGGCATATGGCCACGTGATCAACGACATCTTCGATGTCGAGTCCGACCTCAAGGCCGGCAAACGCAACGTCATGGCGGGCCGACCGGCCTGGCAGCAAGTCGGCCTGGTGGTGCTGTTCTTGGCCACAGGCTTCGCTCCCCTGGCGCTGGCTTCCTACGGACCTTGGGCCACCACCTGGTTGATCGTGAATTTCATGCTCCCTACGCTGTATTCGGTCCCTCCGGTACGGCTTAAGGAACGCAGCGTCTACGGGGCCCTGGCCGACTCGGGTGGTGCCCACCTGACGCCGACGTTGTTCATTGTTTCCGCGCTGTCGAATTCCGGGCCCGCGCCTGCCTGGTCGGCCTGGGTGCTGGCGGTTTCGGCCGCGGTGTGGTCGTTCTGTGCGGGCATTCGCGGCATTCTTACGCATCAACTGGCCGACCGGGCCGGGGATATTCAATCGGGTGTTAGCACCTTGGCCACCGAGCTGTCGCCTAGCCGCGTGGCGGGCTTCTTGAATCGTGTGGCCTATCCGATTGAAGTCATCACGCTGGGCGCGTTCGTGCTGGTAGTGTCGCGTTTGGCGGGCTGGTTGCCGGTGGTGTTCTTGATCTTCGCGGTCATCGAGTTGGCCCGGGTCGCGTTCGATTGGCAATTCCGCTTCCAACCCGACCAGCAAGATGCCGAAAGCTATCGGCCCTTGGCCAACAATGTGTTTTATGAGTTGTGGATGCCGTTGGCGCTGGCTGTCGAACTAGCGCGCCGTGAACCGTGGCTGGCATGGCTTCCACTGGCCCAGGCATTGCTATTCGCACGGGTGGTCGCTGCCGAAGGGCGCGACCTAGCGAAGTTGGCGCGACAGGTTGCCAACGGGGGCGTGCGCCGCTGGCGGCGCACCTGGTTTCGGCCATCGGTTCGCCGTTGGCATCCCCGGGTGTGGGACGAAGCACGGGTTCGCCTGACCACACCGCGCGAACTGGCGGGCGGGCTGCGGCTGCAGCTCTTGCCGCAGGGCAACCCCCTGGGCAGCTTGCAGGTGGTGCAACCCTGTTGGTTTCTGCGTGCCGGGGAAGACTATCGGCTAAGCTTTCTGGCCCGGGCCGATCGGCCCGTGGCACTGACCTACGGAGTAAGCCAAGCGAAATCGCCCTATCGGGGGCTGGGCCTTTTGCGCAAGGCCAATTTAACCGAAGCGTGGCGCACCTATTTTGCCGATTTTCAACCCACGCAGTCGGAACCCGCGGGACGTGTGTTTTTGCTGCTGGGGGGCAGCCCGGCCACGGTAGAACTGCGCGATCTGCGATTGCGCCCGCTCGAAGACGAAACACCTTGGGTGCTCGACCTGCGACCGGGAAACCATGGCCAGACGATCTTGCCGCAAGCCTCGGCCGGTTGGATTCGTATCGCCATCGACCACTCGACCGGCGATGCGAGCGCGATCACGCTGAGTCGCGGGCGGGTTCCCATTCGAGACGAAGTGGCCTATCGCGTGGTCTTTCGAGCGCGGGCCGACTACCCGCGCACCATGCGCTTTGGCGTGGGGCAACCGCAGTCGCCCTGGCGCGGCCTAGGGCTCGAAACCGAGGTATTGCTGGGCAATGCGTGGGAAGCGTTTCAGTCGGACTTCGTGGCCACCGATTCCGAGTCCGCAGCGAGGTTGTTTTTTCAGTTGGGCAATAGCCATGCCGGCGTCGAGTTGAGCGACATAAGTATCGAGCCATTGGCCGGCGATGGGCCGTGGCGCCTGACCACTTCGGCCGACGCTCGGGCGCAGCTCACGCGCCCGTTGCACGACAGCCAGGTGCGAATGGTTAACATTTCGCAGGCTGGCACCTTGCCCGATGCCATTACGCTCGATCGCCAGCGGCTCGAGGTGGAGGGAGACGTATCGTACCGGCTGTCGTTTCGGGCGCGCGCGGCGGCACCACGCGGGTTGCAGATACAATTGACCCAGGCGCACGCGCCGTGGAGCAGCCTAGGACTGTGGCGCGCCCTGATGGTGGATAGCGAGTGGCGCACGTTCTTACTGGACTTCGTCTGCCCCCAGGGGGAACACAACGCCCGGCTGCGTTTTAACTTGGGCGCGAGCGATACCACGTTTGAACTGGCCGAGCAATTGCTGGTGGC
>CAYSXM010000297.1:0-5883 GCA_964434905.1 uncultured Pirellulales bacterium
TGGTCACGTTGCCGAGCGAGGCAGACCTGCGCGACCAGCTCGACCGGGTGCGCGAGTTCACGCTCGCCCGGCAGATGAATGCCGAGCATCATGCTGCCTGGCAGATTGTCCACGGCATTCTGGCTTATGGGCGCGATTTGATCATTCGACCCCGGCCGGGCGAACCCCCGGTGCCGGCGTTGGATTATCTGTTGGCGGGTGGCCGGCTCGAGGGTTGGAACATGCGGCCCGGCCCGCAGGGTGTGATCGCGGTGCTGGAGGCGGGCAGCAAGACGGGGCAAGGGCATCCCGACCAGTGGTTGGGTTATCTTTCTCAGATTGGCCTGACACCCCAAGACCGGTTGGTGGCAGATGGCCGCGACTTCACGGTGGGCGATCTAATTGCTCAGGCAGAATACGATGTGTACGACGGCATGGAAGCCAGTTGGACCGTGATGGCCTGCACGACCTATTTGCCCTTCGACGCCGTGTGGAAATCCAAAGACGGCAGCGAGTGGAACCTGGAACGATTACTATCGCAAGAGACAAAATACGCGGTGGGCGATGGAGCCTGTGGCGGCTCGCACAGGCTGTATGGCCTGGCCACGGCAGTGAATCGCGCCTGGGCCGAGCAGCGCGCCGCTTCGGCGGGGGCGCCAGTCGAACTGTCGGGCTCCTGGAAACAGGCCGACGAACGAATTCAGGAAGCCATTCAACTTGCGCGACAATATCAGCAGCCCGACGGCCTGTTGAGCGCCAATTTTTTCGAGCGTGCGGGTTCTTCGAGCGACATTGGTCAACAGATGCGCGCGGCGGGACACGTGCTCGAGTTCCTGGTGCTGGCGATGAACAACGAGCAATTGAACGAGCCGTGGGTCACGCGCGCGGTAGTGCGGCTGGCGCAACTGTTCGAGAAGACAAAACAACTCGACATGGAATGCGGCGCGCTCTATCACGCCGCGCACGGGCTGGAGCTCTATCGGCTGCGGAAGTTTGGGCCGCGCGCGCCGGCCGCGGCGCCCGAGCAGCCGGCCGACGCGAGCAACTTGCCCGAGCAGCCGAAATCCGAGCAGCCGGCCAGCGCGGCTGCCGATCCGAACGCACCAGCGGGCTAGCAATGGCAGGCTCTTTGCCCGGCTGCCGGCTGGGTGGAACCGCCGACGGACACGACTCGAAGGCTTGTCGAAGCCTGTCGCGTGCGGTCTTTAGTGTGCTTGTGGGCCGATTGACGGCATGTGATATTGTCATAAGTCTTGACAAGGCATAGTATTACTGCACACAGATTACTGCGGCGGTACCGATGAACTGTCGTCTCCCAAGTCGACAATGGGATTGCAGTTTCGTCGTGATCGGAAACGACTTCATGTGCGAATCTCACCTACCGTTACCTAGCTTCGACGCTCCGCCGGTCGTCGAGACGGTCGTGGGGGTGCATTTCGAGCAGCTTTCGCGATTCGATGTAGCACAGCGGTCCTTGTTCTGGTCCCGCCTGAGGGATACCTTCCCGATTCTGGAAGAAAAGGTCCCGCTCGAAGAGATCCGCGAAGAGTTCGGCGAAGAACGTTTCGCCAGCGGGGCACCTATTCGCTGGCAATTGAGCGAGGCACCACCGTCGCCTCGCTTGTGGGCCAAAAGTAACGACGGCCGGCACACGATGCAGATTCAGCAGGATGCCCTGCTGGTCAACTGGGAGCGCGATCCGAGAAGCTTGTCCCCTTATTGGCCCTACGACAAGCGTCGCCGGGACTTGTTCGACAAGCTGGCGGTACTTGATAGTTTCCTTCGCGAAAGCGATATCGGTGAACTTCGACCGACAAGCTGTTTCGCGAGGTACATCAATCATATTGAGTACGATCAAGCGGCCGAGTTTCCCGAGGTGCTCGGTCGACTGCTGACGACCTGGTGCAACCAGACGACTGACGATTGGTTACCACCGGTCGAACAGGCCAGCTTGCACCTGACGTTTCCGTTTCCAGAACAACGAGGACGGCTGCACGTCGACGTATCGCCCGGTGCGCGGCGCAAGGACAATCAGCGAGTTTTGCGCATGAATTTCACGGCGCGTGGCGTACCGAGCGAGGCTACCATCGAAGCCACGTTGAACTGGGTAGATCTAGGTCACGAATGGATCGTACGGGGCTTCACCTCGCTGACGCGTCCGGAAATGCACACCGTGTGGAGTCGAACGCAATGAACATGCAAATGACTCTCGAAGAGTCGGATGTCGACGTCAGAATCTTCGATGACACGGCCGACCAGGTGACGGGCTGGGATTATTCAGTGCGAGGATTCGGATCGTACACGAGCCTGTCCACGCAAACGGCAAGCGACTGGTTTGCCGAGGCCAATCGACAGTTTCGGGCTATCGAACGCTTGCAACGGGGATGGGATTCGCAGGGTGGCGCGCCACCCAATCGAGAGACGGTACAGAGCGGGGCTGCCCTGTTACGCACGCTGGTAAGAGCCGACGCTGATGTGACGAAGCCTGGAATTCATCCCACACGTTCGGGCGGGATACAGTTCCATTGGGAGTCCGGCACTCGATATTTCGAAATCGAGATACTCGACCCCCGCACCGCTCGGTTCTATTACGTCGATAACGACGTACACGCCGAGACCGAAGGAAACCTCCAAGTCGGCGATTCTGTAGAGCAGATACTTCGTCTGCTGGGGGCGGTCGAGCGAGGTCAATGAGCCCGAATCCAACCAGCGGAACGCTGCAGTGGACTATGACCACATCGACGACGACGAAATCATCTATCGTCGTATTCCCAGAAGCAGTCCCTGGTTCGAAAACAATTCCGTGACGTCAGCGAGTTTTGGACTCGATCGACGAAGGGGCGAGAGAGGCCTTTCCGTTTATCGAAAACGTGTTGTTTCCGCGCACGATGTGCTTGCTAAACCCGACGCGATTCCGGGTAGCCTGATCGCGGAGGCCAGAGTGGGAGCTATTCGCGGTCTGGCGAATGGCAAATGTGAACCGCTGCATCTCGACGTGGTGGCGGCCGACGACGAGCATAACCCTGGCCACGCCGAGATTCGCGGCCCCCAGGTGGGAAAGCTAACGCCAGCGGGATCCAACGCACTCAAGCGAACGTTCACACTGGTGGAAACGTAGTACCGCACTTTCGCACGCCCATCTGGCCTCGGTCGATCGCTACTCGCACTTCAACACGGCACCGGTATCGGCGCTGGTGGCCAAGAGCGCGTAGCGGGCCAGAAAGCCCGTCGTGTATTTCCGGGGGCGGGGCTGCCAGCGGGCCAAGCGCGCCGCCAACTCGGCCTCGCTCAGCCGGACGTTGAGCGTGTGCGCGGGAATATCGATTTCCACGATGTCGCCCGGCTCGAGCAGGCCGATCGGGCCGCCGGCCGCCGCCTCGGGGCTGACATGCCCGATGCAGGCACCGGCCGTGCCGCCCGAGAATCGGCCGTCGGTCACGAGCGCAACCTGATCATCGAGCCCCATGCCCTTGATGGCCGTGGTGGGCGCCAACATCTCTTGCATGCCGGGGCCTCCCTTGGGGCCTTCGTAGCGAATGACCACCACGTCGCCCGCCTTGACCAACCCGTTCACAATGCCGGCATACGCATCGGTCTCTGCCTCGAAGATCACCGCGGGGCCGCTGTGGCGCAGCATTTTGGGTAGCACGCCGGCCGTTTTGACCACGGCCCCCAGGGGTGCCAGGTTGCCGTATAAAATGGTCAAACCCCCTTCAGCGCTATAGGCCTGATCGACCTCACGGATGCAGTCGTGCGGGTCGAAGCCCAAGTCGTCGGGCGTCAGCGTGCGAATGTCTTCGAGCACCTGTTCGACCGAAAGGCCTTGGTTGGTGCGCTGGCCGCCGGCGGCCACGCTGGCCAATTCCAGCACGCGGCTGCTGACCGAAGCGGCTCGTACGTCGTACTCAGCGATGTTCTCGCCCAGCGTTCGGCCGGTGACGGTGGGCCGGTCGAGATCGAGCAACCCAGGGCAACCTCGGGCGACCGCGCCGAGAATGGTGTGGATGCCCCCCGAGCGGTGCACATCCTCGATGTGGTAGTTGCTCGACGGCGAGACCTTGCAAATGTTGGGGGACCGGCGACAAAGGTCGTTGATGCGCTGCATGGAATAGGGAACGCCGGCCTCGTGCGCGATGGCCAGCACGTGCAGCAAGGTGTTCGTGCTGCCTCCCATGGCCATGTCGAGCACCATGGCGTTGTCGATCGACTCTTGGGTCACGATTTCGCGAGGCAGCAGCCCGTGGCCGGGGCCCAGCTTGTCGAAGGCCAGCACCATTTCCACGATGCGTTCGGCCGCGCGGCGAAACAGCACCTTGCGTTCGGCACTGGTGGCCAGCAACGTACCGTTGAGCGGCAGCGCCATGCCCAAAGCTTCGGCCAGGCAGTTCATGCTGTTGGCGGTGAACATGCCCGAGCAACTGCCACAGGTGGGGCAGCCGTTCTTTTCGAGTTCCAGCAATTGCTCGGCGGTCATCTTGCCGTTTTGCTTGGCCACCGAGCCGACAAACACGTCGATCAGGTCGACGGTTTTTCCGTCGGCCGTGTGGCCGGCTTCCATCGGGCCGCCGCTGACGAAGATGGTGGGCACGTTGGTGCGCATGGCGCCCATGAACATGCCAGGCACGATCTTGTCGCAATTGGGAATGCAGATCACACCGTCGAAGCAGTGTGCGTTGACCACTGTTTCCAACGAATCGGCGATGATCTCGCGGCTGGGCAAGGAATACTTCATGCCGGCGTGGCCCATGGCGATGCCGTCGTCGACACCGATGGTGTTGAACACGAACGGCATGCCGCCGGCTGCGCGCACGCACTCCTTGACGTACTGCCCGACTTTGTCGAGATGCACATGCCCTGGAATGATATCGATGTAGCTATTGCAGATACCGATGAACGGCTTCTTGAAGTCGCCATCGGTCACGCCCGTGGCGCGCAGCAAGGCCCGGTGCGCGGCACGTGCATCGCCCAGCTTGACAATGTCGGATCGCATGCGTGGAAACCTGGGGTGCGAGAGGGAAAACGAAGATTTGAAGCCGAGCACGCCCGGGCGCTCGGCGGGGTAACCTGGCCGGCGGCCCTGCCAGGGGCGGGCTCCCGCGGGGCGAACCTGGCATGCGTCCAATTCTAAATTGCCGAGGCAAGTGTTCCCAGGGCCTGCGCCAGGACCACGGCGCACGGTTTTTACGAACCGGTGGCCCTGTGGACTCGCCAGGCCGCGCACCTGGCCGAATTGCCGCGATGGGTGGGCGCCAGGGTACTACGACGGCAACTCCCACGTGCTGGCTGCAACTGGTGCACGCGCCCATCGAAGTTTCCGTGGGGGGCGGAGCAGGTGCGAGGGGGGTCAGACCCCGGCTGGGTAGACCGGTGGATCAGGCTGCAACGGCCGGAAGTGTTGGGATTCAATCGTGCAAGAGCCTCCAGAACATTTCCGTCAGGGCCTGCACTAGCAACTGGTCTTTGGCCGGCGACGAATCTCGGGCCTCTTGGTGTAGATAGCGCTCGCCGGCCCACGCGACGAGGCAGCCCAATTGTTCGGCCTGGTCGTCGGCAAGTTCCGGCCGACGCGCGCGAATAGCGGCGGCGAGAATTCGAGCGATGTCGTGCACCGTATCGCGCCAGCCGAACCGGGTCTCGTCGTCGTACTCGGCTAGTTCGATGATGCCGGCCAAAACCGCGTGGTGCTCGCGCCATTGCGCTAGCAACTGTTCGACGACCTGTCGAAGTGTTTCACGTTCTGCATGGCAATTGGTCAGGAACGGGGCGGCGATCCGTTCCCAATCGGCGGTCTCCGATTGACCGAGTGCGGCGATCAAATCGCGCTTCGATCGGAAATGTAGATAGAACGTCGCCCGCGATACCCCCGCCGCCGCGACAATTCTAGGAATGCTCAATTTCGCGAAG
>CAYSXM010000298.1:0-5870 GCA_964434905.1 uncultured Pirellulales bacterium
ACCCCATGACCAGGTCGGCCGCTTGGGTCGTGCGGTGCTGAGCCGCTCCGGCTCCTTCGTACGAGGTCTGATAGAAACGCCCGTCGCGCGCGGCGACTTCGTAAACCAGGTCGCTGCGGCGGGTTCGCACGGGGTTGTGCCGCGCCGCGAAATCGCCCAAGGGCGCCTCCCACCGGGCAGCGTGCAGGCTCTGCGCGTGCGATGTCGCCTCGTAGTTCGCGACGCGATCCTCGTGGCAGCGACGGCAAGAATCGACACCCAAGAATCCGGCGGCGCTGGCGTCGGGCGTAAACTCCTGGCCGGTCGCTGGCGGTGCCAGGGCCAAGTCGGTTCGACCGACCGTGGTCACGCGTCTGGTAACCGACCACAGGCACAACATCGCCACGGCCGCCACTGGCGCCAGCAGGGTCAGGCCGACCTTTCGGTTTCGAAGCGTAAGGGTCATCACAATCCATTAGGCGCAACGCGTGGTCGGCACCTGAAGCGTCAACGCGCCTCGGGAACCCGGTTGGTCTCTCCACCAACACACCAGCATGGTGGGGTCCGAGTCGTCGGGCAAGCGGCGTGATATTCGGCCGGCATGCCCACCTAGTCTCATGCCGGCGACTTCGTTTCGATTGCCACTCCCGGATTGGTTCCCATGATTTTTCGACCAGTACCACCTTCGGGCAGCCGCCCCCTGGTTTCCAGCCGGTGCTGTGCCTGGGGGCTGGCCGCTGCCAGCGTGCCGATGGTGAGTTGCGCTCTCTGGGGGGTGCTTTTTATGGCAGCTTGGGAGTGGTGGATCGGCGACAACGACCACGTCTTCTGGTCGGTATTGCCTGGGTCGTGCCTGACTTTGTCGATCGGAAACGCCTGGCTATTGGGCAGGTGGTTGGCGGCCGACCATGGTGGCCGCCGTGCACGGATGATGGCTGTCTTGCTGGCGCTGGCCTATGCCGGCACTAGCTCGCTGCTGGCCATCGAGTTGTGGTAAAAACTCACGCAGGCTCCCTGGCCGCCGCGCCATCGGGGGCTGGCCTGGCCCCGGGGCAACTGTGGCCCCGCCGACGACAATTCCATTTACCACCCGGAAACCATCGGGCTGCGTCCCCCAGTGGTTCGTCTCGCCGAGATCTGGTCCCCATGACACCTCGCAACCTGCAAGTCGTGATTGCCGCCCTGGGCGTGACGCTCGTCTGCCAGAGCCGACTGGGACAGGTCGAGCGCAGCCGGTATGGCCGTATCTTGCTCGAAGGCATGGCCCAGGTCGAACAGCACTACCTGGAGCCCGTCGATCGCGAAACCCTGTTCGACGGGGCCATGACGGGCGTGATGGGGCGGCTGGATGAATACTCAGCCTATCTCGATCGCCAGACCTATGACGAAGTGCAGGTCGATCTCGAACAACAGTTTGGTGGCATCGGCATACAGGTCATGTTGGACGATGAAACGAATTTTCTGCGCGTGACGACGCCCATCGTCGGTTCGCCGGCCTTTGCCGCCGGGGTGCGCGAAGGAGACCAAATCGCCGAGATCGAGGGGCAGTCGACCCGACAAATAAAAATGGAAGACGCCCTGCGACGGTTGCGTGGTCGCCCGGGAACCAAGGTCCGACTGGGCATCTTGCGCGCGGGGCAGGACCAACCGCTGGAGTTCCTTTTGACCCGCGCGGTGATCGAAACCGAAACCGTGCTGGGCGACCAGCGGCACGCCGATCAGCGCTGGAATTTCTTGCTGCCCGGGCCCGATCGCGTGGGATATATCCGCATCTCCCCCATGTTCAGCGAGCGAACCGTGGCCGAGTTGACCGCGGCCTTGACGGAGCTGCGTGCCGCGCAGGCTCGCGGCCTGGTACTCGATCTGCGCAGTAACCCAGGCGGACTGTTGGATGCCGCGGTCGGAACGGCTAACTTGTTTGTGGCCAAGGGAAGAATCGTCAGCACGCGCGGGAGGGGCGGCGTGGAAGATGCCATCTACGATGCCGACGGCGGGGCTCCGTTTGGCGAACTGCCGCTGGTGGTGCTGGTGAATCGCTACTCGGCCAGCGCCAGCGAAATTGTGGCCGCCTGCTTGCAAGACCACCACCGCGCGCCGATCGTCGGACAACGCACCTGGGGCAAAGGGAGCGTGCAGAATGTAATTCCCCTGGAAGGGTACGATCGGGCGCTGAAACTGACCACCGCCAGCTACTGGCGCCCTAGCGGACAAAACATTCATCGCACGCGCACCGCCACCGACAGCGACGCTTGGGGCGTACGGCCCGACCCCGGCTGCGAGGTGGCCATCGACGACGAAGCACTGAGAAAAATCTTGGAAGCACGCCGCCTGCGCGACGTGGTGCGCGTGCCTGGCGAAACCTCCCAGTTCGAATCGTCCGCGTCGGAAACGTCCCCCACCCAAACTGCCACGGCCAGCGGCCCGGCAGCCGAGAATTTGCCAGCGGAGGGCGCGAGCGACCCGCAGTTGGCCCGCGCGCTGGCGGTACTTGCCGAGCGGATCACCACGGCCGACAACCGCCGGCCCACGGTTACCGCGCCGCGCGAAGATTGAGCACCAACTCGACCTCGCCAGAGGGTACGTCGAGCTGGCGCGCGATATCCTCCGCTCCGACTCCAGCCCGAGACAACTCAATAATTTCGGCGTGTGGCGTGGCCCGAGTGCGGCTCGTGGAGTCGTTCAACCCGGTGCGTACCGGCAGCGCTGTTTCTTCCCCGCGTCGACGATGGGGGCCGGCCAGGGTATCGGGCTGTGGTTCTTGTCGCCCCGTGCGTTCCAGTAGCGATTCGAGCCGGCGCGCTTCGCTGTCGGCCGCCTGAACCAATTGGTGCAGCAGTACCAGCTTGCTGTCGATCTGACCGATCAGGTCACGAGCCTGGTCGTGCAATTCCACCTGCCAGCGTGCTAACTCGGGGGGCGCGACCACGTTTTGCCGCGCGCTGGCCACCTGCCGCGAAATGGTCGACCTGTAGGCACTGTGCCGCGCCGCGCCGTGGCGCTGATAGCGCCAGGCCCGCACCAACAGCCAAACGATCAGCCAGATGACCGAAAACAGGAACAGGTTCTGGGCCCACGCCTGGGGCACGGTTGGCACGCGCATCCTGCACGCTCCTGGTACGTTGCGGGCCTCTGCACGGCCCCGCCTTGCCTATTGTTACAACGGCGGTGGCGGGCTGCCATCGAATGCCCGCTGGGCGGCGTCGAACACATCCTTGAGCGGTACCTGGTGGACCTGAGCCAATTGGCTGCAGGCGTCGAATTCTGGGGAAAAGCTAGCCGGCTGGCCGGCGATCCAGGCCAACTTGCCGGTGACCGGGCCCCAGGCCGTTTCGACCACGTGGGCGCGGCGCTCGAGCTTATGACGGCTGACGGGCCAACGGCGAACGCCCAATGTGTGGGTTTCGCGAAAGATGATTGCTTCCAGCTTCGCCGACTCGGCCGCTTGGCACAGCACGCTGAGCAACACACCTGGTCGATTCTTCTTCATCTGAATTGCCGTGGTGTACACATCGAGCGCGCCGGCTTCCCAGAGTTTGGCAATGGTATAGCCCACCAACTCCCCGCTCGTATCGTCCAGATTGGTCTCCAGGACCCACACCTGGTCGCACCCCAGGTTGTCGCTGGCCTGGCCCACGAGCAGCCGCAACACGTTGGGTTGCTCGGCCAGGTCGCGTTGCCCGGCTCCGTAGCCAATGCGCTCGATGCGCATGGCCGGAAGCGGGCCAAATTCATCGACCAGCGTGGCCAAAATGGCCGCCCCGGTGGGCGTGGTCAATTCACAGGGCACTACCGAAGCCGCTAGCGGCACGCCGCGCAGCAGTTCGGCCGTGGCCGGCGCGGGAATACTGCAGGTACCGTGTGCGATCTTGATCTGGCCCGTGCCGGTCGGCACGTGCGAGGCAACGATCCGGTCAACGCCCAGCAGATCCCAGCCGATGGCAGCGCCCACAATATCGGCAATGGAATCGACTGCCCCCACCTCGTGAAAATGGACCTTCTCGATGGTGCTGCCATGAACCTTGGCTTCGGCCTCGGCCAATTTGCCAAAAATGCGCCGGGCCAATTCGCGCTGCCGGCTCGTCAACTGGCTGCGGTCCAGCATCGCCGTGATGTGGTGCAGGTGGCGATGCGTGTGCTCGGGCTCGTGCTCGACGGTAATCTGCGTGGCACGAAAGCCCTTTTTCTTGACTTCCGTACGGACCAGCCGGCAACTGGGCAAACCCAATGAAGCGACGCCCGCCTGGATTGCCTCCAGATCGACGCCGGCATCGACCAGCGCGCCCAGCGTCATGTCGCCGCTGATGCCGCTCAAGCAATCTAAATAGGCAATGTTCACGGCGCGTGAGGGCTGCGAGGGGGGGTTACACCGCGGCCGGTTGGCCAGCGTTCTTTTGCCGGCCGGCCCGCCGCCGATCGGCCTCGTTCAGAAGCACCTTGCGCAAGCGCACCTTGGTCGGAGTGACTTCGACCAATTCGCCTTCCTCGATATATTCCAACGCCAATTCCAGCGTCATCTGCCGCGCGGGCCGCAACAGCACGTTGCCATCGGTTCCCGAGGCACGCATGTTGGTCAGCTTTTTTTCCTTGGTCGGGTTCACGTCCATGTCGCCCGTGCGGCTGTTTTCTCCGACGATCATCCCTTCGTAGATCTCGTCGCCGGGTGACACAAACAGTTCGGCCCGCTGTTGCAAGCCATCGAGCCCATAGGCCACGGCGCGGCCGGCCATCATCGAAACCAACACGCCAGAAGCCCGGCCGGAAATCTCCCCCTCGACCGGTCGATAACCCTCGAACCGGTGATGCATGATCGCCTCGCCCATCGTGGCATTCATGATCCGGGTGCGCAGGCCGATCAGCCCTCGGGCGGGAATCGAGAACACCACGTGGCTGAAATCGCCGCGCTGGCTCATCTCGCGCAGTTGGCTGCGGCGGCTGCCCACCAGTTCCATGACCGGCCCCAACTTTTCGTGAGGTACTTCGATGACCAGCGACTCGAACGGCTCCTCCACCTGGCCCAGTGCGTTTTCGCGGGTGATGACACGTGGCTTTCCGATCGACAGTTCGAACCCTTCACGGCGCATGGTTTCGATCAGCACGGAAAGGTGCAACAAACCGCGTCCCGAAACAGCGTAGGCGTCGCTGTTTTCGGCCTGTTTCACCCGCAGCGCGACGTTGCGTTCGAGCTCCTTGTGCAGCCGATCGCGAATGTGTCGGCTCGTCAGATAGCGACCCTCGCGCCCTGCCAGCGGCGAGCTATTGACCGAAAACACCATTTCCAGGGTGGGCAAATCGACTTCCAAGCGGGGCAGCGGTCGCGGGTCGAGCGGGTCGGCCACCGTGTCGCCAATTTCCACGGTCTCCAGCCCTACGATCGCTGTCACGTCGCCGGCCTGGGCCTCTTCGACCTCGCGGCGGCCCAGCTTGTCGAACAGGTACAGCGAAACCACCTTGCCCGGTGTGCGGCGCCCCTCGCTTTGCATCAAGGTCACTTGTTGCCCGCGGCGCAGCGTGCCGGCCTGGATCCGGCCGATGGCAATCCGCCCCACAAATTCCGACCAATCCAGCGTGTTGACCAGCAACTGTAGCGGCGCGTCGGGCTCGACCTCGGGTCCGGGAATGGCTTTCAAGACGAGGTCCAACAGCGGCTGCATCGAGTCGCCCGGCAGGGCCGGGTCGTGCGTTGCGAACCCTTGCCGCGAACTGGCAAAAATGTAGGGGAAGTCCAACAAGTCATCGTCGGCACCCAACGACATGTACAGCTCGAACACCTCGTCCAGCACCTCGTGCGGTCGAGCGTCCGAGCGGTCGATCTTGTTGATCACCACGATCGGTTTCAGCCGGCATTCCAGGGCTTTGGTCAGCACATAGCGGGTTTGCGGCATGGGGCCCTC
>CAYSXM010000299.1:0-5867 GCA_964434905.1 uncultured Pirellulales bacterium
CAACTGGTTGGCGCCTCGCTGGCCGGCCAGACCGCGGCGGGCTCTCACTCGTCGCTAGGGCTTCAGTTCACCGTTAGTGAACCAGCGATGGCGCAGATCGCGCTCGCCCCCGGTGGTGGACGAGTGGACCGGGTCGAGGTGCAGGCCGCTATGCCGGACGAGGCATGGCGCGTGGAATTGGCTCGCAAGCGGCTTTCCGTTCGCTCCCAACGGATATACCAGGCACGCGCGCGGTTACGCGCCGATGCCCCGCGCAAGGTGGTTTGCGCGCTCCGGCGTAATGCGCCGCCTTGGGATGTGGTCGGGCTCTACCAAGAGTTGGCCTTGACCACCGTGTGGCAAGAATTCACGCTCGAGTTTCCCGCCGCGGCCGATGTCGAGGACGCAGCGCTGTACGTTGGGCTAGCGGCTCAAGCGGGTGGGGTTGAGATCTCGCGACTCGATCTGACGCTCGACGGGCAGCCGGTAGCGGCGTCGTGGATTGCTCCCCCGCTCGTCGCGCGCACGGAGCCTTTGAACGCGTTGGAGGCCAGCGGAACTCAGGAAGCCGCTTGCCAGGCCGTGGCCAGGGTGTATGCGAAAGCCGCGGGCACAGGCGCCCTGCATCTCGGCGACAGAGACTCTCCGTCTGCAGGCAATTTGGCGAGATCTGCCGTTTGGCTTCAATCAGGCTGGCAGACCGTGGTTGTGCCGTTTCGAATGGACAACCCGCGAGGGCTGCCGGTCGCCCGGCCGGTGATTCGGGGCACCGACGCGGCAGGCGGGCCGGTTTTCTTATTAGAAGTGCAATCGCGCGCCACGCCCCCACGCGCCGCGCCAGCGCGCCTGCGTAATCTGGGGGTCGCGGAAAGTTGATTCACCGCCGCGGCCCAGGCGAGCCCGGGTTGTGGTAGTCTCGAGAGCAGTTGTGGTGAAAGGTCGACAGACAATGTCCCCACACACGGCACGCTGGCAAGTGGCGGTCTTGGCCACGTTGGTGGGGTACGCGTTTGCGGAATCGGTGGGGACTATTTACGACCGGTGGACCGCCAAGGCCGAGCACTTGGTCGAGTTGGTCGAAGTAAATGGCGACCAGGCAGGCGAATTCGATGCCGTGCGCGGCTATCGTCTGGACCCCGCATCGCGGCGCTATGCCCTGTTTTCCCAGGGGCGGGTCGAGTGGCAGACCTGGCGCCGGGGCAATCGCGCTGGGTTTCACGATCTGGACGAGTTCCAACCCGCCCCACAGGTTCCTCGACCGCAGCGTTTTGCGGTGTATGGCGATTCGTTTACCGCGGCCAGCTATCTGAATGTGTCGTGGACCGATCGGACGGAATCCAGGTGTACCGCGGCGGGTCACCCCCGCGAGTTATTGAACTTTGCCGTCGACGGTGCCGGCCTGGCAAACTGGTGGAGCGTGGCCACGCGGTTCGTGGAACCATCTCGTTTCGAGCTCGATGGCGTGATCTTTGCAGTATGGGGCGACGACCTGTGGCGCACGTTCACTTTTGCCGCACCAGGGCCCGATGGCGACATGTGGATGGGTCGCTGGCCTACCTGGGACCGGTCCACCTATCCGCGTGGCGCGCACCAGGTGGCCGCCTGGTTGCAACCCACCGCGGCCCGCGCAGTGTCGACTGCCGACTTCGACGCGGCCCTTTCGGGCTCGTTGCCGCCCGTTCGGCGGTGGCGCGTGGCGGGGCAATTACGCCGGGCAGCGTGGCGGTCGCGTGCCTGGTGGCAACGGCCCCCGGTCGTTCGCCAGGACGATGCCGCGGAGCATGCCGCGCGGCAGTTGCTCATCGATCAGTTAGCCGATCAATTGCGCCGCCGGCAGTGGCCCGCCCTGGTGGTGTGGCTGCCAGTGAAACCGGGAGATTTGGCGCCCGACGATGTACTGCGATATCGCGAACAGTCGCGGGAATTTGCCCGGAGGTTGGGGGCACAATTCCTCGATCTAGGTGAACTGTTTTCCAAGTCGGAAAATCCGCTGGCCTATTGGCTGGTGAACGACAATCATTGGAATCAAGCCGGTTCCGACCGGTTCGCCGAGACACTCGAGCGAGTACTAACCATGCACTGGCCGCCGGGCGCCAGCCCATGATCCCGAATAATTCAAGAGCCTGCTGCTGCGGAGCCACGTGAATTGTCCGGGATGAAACCTGGCCACATTGGCGTTCGAAGCGTATCTAACCGGGCGTGACCGTCCGTGCCCAGGGTTCGACGAGCGCCAGCATCGCGGTGGTCGCCGCCGCGAGACCCAGAGCGGCCGCCAAGGCCGGAAGAAGCCAGGTTGGCCAGCGCCGGGCTGCGCAGGCGGCTTGTTCGCGCCGTGCGGGGGCCGCGCGCCAGGCGAGCCACAACCACGCGGCCGCGGCAAGGCATGCTCCCCAACCCCAGGCGCGCGAGCGATAGCGGAACTCGACGCGATGCGTGCCGGGCTTCAAGAGCACTCCGCGGAAGGCATGATTCACTCGCAACAGCAAAGCGGGCTGCCCATCGACCTCGACCTGCCACCCGGGCCAATAACTGTCGGCCACGACCAATAGCCCGGGCGCTGCAGTCGTCGCTTGGACCAATAGTGTGCTTGCGCGGGGCGCATGCCAGGTAACCGTGGGCGCGATGCTTGGCGCGGGCCCCACCTCGACCGGCTGTTCGACGAGCGCCGCCAGGGCGGGGTCGAACGTGTGATCGGCCAAGCGCGCCAGCCGCGCAGTCTCGTCAGAGAACACCTCGGCCTGGTATACGATACGCGCGCGTGGCAGTGCCCCACGATAGCGCCACAAGTAGGGTGGCCCGTCTCCTTCGGCCAATAGCTGGTTGGGCGGAACCGGCGCCAGGGGTTGGAATCGTTCGCGCTCGTCGGCTGGGAAATCGCTCAACAAGTCGGGTGCTGAAACATGCGTTACGCCGGCTACCTGCCAGGCGTGTTCGTGGCCTAGCGATAGAACCTGTTGCGTGGCACGCGGCGTGACGGTGCCCACCTGCGCGAAATTGATCGCCACCGGCACATCGAACAACAGGTTGTAATTGGCTGGCAACGTGGCGGCGTTGGCACGCAGGCGCCGTGGGGTGGCCTCCCAATATTTGTACAAGGCTCGCGCCGCCGGCAGCAGGCGGAAGTCGCGTTCCTCTCGGGCGTGCTTCAGAATGCGCGCGTCGGCCGTTTCGTAAAACTTTTCGCCGACCACCAACGGGCCCATGCCCCGCGACCAGGCGTGCCAGCAGAGTCCGGCAATGGTGATTGCCGCCACAAACCCGTTGGCGCGCCGCAGGCCGAACCGGCCAATCGGCTCTGTGCGGCGCGCAAACCAAGCGGTCAGACAGTGCCGCAATGCATCTGCGCCCCAAGCGGTCAGCACGGCGGCCGACACGCTGAACAGCAGCATGTAGCGCGCTGGCCAGCAGAACCAGTTGAAGGGGGGTACATAGTACAGCACCCGGTACAGCGGGCTGGCAGTGGCCAGCGCTATCGCCGTGGCCGCGGCCGCAGACCAACCGAGCGCCGCTGGGCGAGTGCCGCGGCTGCACCAGGCCAACGGAATCAGACACACGGCTAGCCAGCCATGGAACACCACCACATGCTCTTCCCACAGAATGCCCCGGTCTTCTGAATCGAATGGGCCTCCCAGGAAGTCAGGCGACCACCAGGTGCGCAGCGCGCCGATCGGCAAGGCGACCTGGCTGAAACGTTGCCACGAAAGTTCGGAACTGCCACCCCGCGCGCGCGTCGATGCGGATAGGTATTCCCAGGTGGGTACCAATTGCAGGGCCGCGAGCATCACGGGCAGCAGTGCCAGTTGGAAGACGAACACCCACCACCTGCGCTGCCTGGCACGCGCGAACTGCACTGCCGCATAGGCCGCGGCAACGGTGGTGCCCAACAGTGCCAGATGCGCGTGCCCGGCCAGCACGGCGACCGTATTGACCACCGCGGTCCAGAGCCCCGCTGTAGCCCACCCCTCGGCGGCCAGATCGGCCAGGCGCAGCAACACGGGCAGCCAGCAGGCAGTCGCCAGATAGCCAGGCACCACGTGCGTGGTCTGCAAGAAGGCTCCGCACATCCAGGTGCCAGCGCCGGCCAGGCAAGACCACGAGCACAAGCGGCGCCCGGCCAGATACCAATACATGGCGCCGCCGGCCAGCAGGTAGTGAAGCGCCATGAAGCGGTCGTGCGTTTCCGGCGTTGGACAAAACAGATAGGCCAAAAACCCTGGATACAGCACGCCGGTTTGCCCCTCGGCCGCCAGGGGCAGCCCGCAATTGACTGCCGGCGCCCAGTGGGGAAACTCGCCGCCGCGCCACATTCTGGCCGCGTGCAGCCGCTGGGGTACGTCCAGGCTCCAGGTGTCTACCAGGTAGAGCTGTGAATCGGCGCGCCACAGGGCGCCGCAATACAGCAGCCACACCAGCACCAGCGCCGACAATGCGGCGCAATGCGCGGCAAGGTCGTTGGCCGTTCGAGCCGCCGTGGCCCGCGCTGCGACATCGAACGCCATGCTGTCGCGGTCCGAGAAGCTCACGGTGCGACTCCACTGTGATCCAAATCGGGTGATCCGTGCGCCGCACAATACTCGGCTTCACAGGCCTCGGCCAAGAGGTCGGCTATTCGCCACTGACCAGCCATGGCGTATTGGCGCGACAGCCAGAGTCGAGCTTCCAGGCTGGCCACAGGCAGCCGCAATCGTCGCTTCAAATAGGCGGTGGGCCACGCGCCGTAGCCACACGATGCAAACAGCGAGGCCGCCATGACCGGCTGGGAATTGCTCGCGATGACCTGTGCCAGCCAGGCGCGATGTGTCGGCGCGCCGGCCACCGTGAACGGTTGTGCGTAAACCTCGACGGCTGGGTCCAATGTGTCGCGCCAGGCCAGCCGCGTGCCGGCCGGCGGCGGGGGCAAAGTGAACTCGCCCGTCGGCACTGGCACCACCAGCACCTCGGCGGGGCGCTCGTCGAGCAACGCCAGCAGCGGCCGCATGCGCCCCACCGGAAAGGCATCGACCGTGGTGAAGCCTGTCAGCGGGCGCGTGACGTAGCCCAGCTCTGGCTGCGAGAACAACTGGGTGTGCAGCTTCCCCGCGACAATGGGCCGTTGTTGAGCTTCCAAGAACCTGGCCAGGCGTATCGTGGACCACAAATCGTGTCGATATTCCAAGCTGCGCTCCGGCAAACCTGCATAGCGCGGCAGGGTCGGTAGATGTTGGCCCCACTGGTTGGTCAGGTTCCAGGCCAACAGTGCTACTAGAAGCGCGCCGCGAACACCCCACTGCGGCGGATCTGCCACGGGGTCTGACCTGCCCGCCGGGCGGTTGCCCTGGGTGCCCAGCCCTCGCTCAATCCACGCCACCAGCAGTGGAGTCGCTGCCACGAGATAGCGAACCTCGAAAATGGCCACCGCCACGCCCGCCGTCAGGCACAGGACGTACGTCGCGACAAATCGAGAAAATCTTTCGGCAGGTTGGTCGCGCGCGGTACCGGGCGCGCCGAAGCCGTTGAGAGCCGCGCCAGCGGTCCGCGCTGGCCGGCTGGGGCCAGGAAAAGTCGCAGCCCGCCACCAGACACTCAGACCATGGACAATAGCACTCAACAACACCGCCAGAAGCAATAGGCAGATTTCAGGACACGAGGCCCACCACAAACTCCACAGGTGCCAGGACAACGTGGCGAACGACGCACCGGCCGTTAACGACGCCAAGAGCGTCGCTTCGACCACGAGCAGCAACAAGCCCACCCCCAGCACGCGACGCGTGGCGCGGACGTGCGTTGGGGAGTGATGCCAGCCACGAGTTTCCCAGACCTCGCGGGCCAACAAAGCGACCACTGCCAACGTGACCAACAGGCCCGGTGCCTTGGAGAAATAGGCCGCCGCCGACCAACCAACAGCGGCC
>CAYSXM010000300.1:0-5867 GCA_964434905.1 uncultured Pirellulales bacterium
CACCCGGCCTAGGAATCCATCCCATGTCGCAGCCGCTGTCACCTCGCCCGGGAACCGTCGGGCTGCATCGAGTTGCTGGGCAGTGCATCGCCAATCGATCGTGGGGACGCGACGCGGGGCATGGCATTTCCGAAGGGTCGAGGTGGTTACTGTTGGTGTGTGTGGCGTGTGTTGGTTGCGCGTCACCCGGCCGTGGGCTCGACAGTTTATTGCGTCACGACGCGCGCGGCGGTCTGGTCAACGGCGAAGATTACAGCTCTCGATTGGCTCGCGCGCAGCAGTCGCTCGACAATGGCAAGCTCGATGAGGCGCGCGCGATCTACGAGAAGCTCGTGGTCGAGTTTCCAGATCGCTCCGAGCCGCTACACATGTTGGCACGTACGGCCGACCGCCAACGTCGTCATCGCGAAGCACAGGCCTTGTATGCCGAAGCAATCCGCCTGCGTCCGCAGCCGGAGCTGTTCAGTGATTTAGGCTATTCGTATTACTTGGATGGTCAGTTGCTCAAGGCGGAGAGCGCTCTGGTAAAGGCGACCGCTGCGGCGCCGTCGAACGCTCGGTTTCGAAATAACCTGGCACTGACTTATGGCGCGCTAGGAAAATTAGACCTGGCGCTCGAGGAGTTTCGGAAGGCAGGCAGCGAGGCCGACGCACAGTACAACCTGGCCTTTGTGCTGGCAACACACGACGACATCGATGGCGCGAAGCGGGCTTTCGAGTTGGCGCTGACAGCCGATCCGACCTATGAACGAGCTAGGACGGCGCTGCGTGGCTTTCACGAATTTGAGCGCCTGCCGCCCGAGCTGCGCCAGCAACCCGAGCTGGCCCAGAACCAAGGCACCTGGGTGCCTTTTGTCGAAGGCGCGCCCGACGGCGGAGCCTCGGCGGCGGGGCCAAGTGTCTTGAGTGGCGGATTGGCCGCGGCTGGCGCTGCGCCCATTTCGGCCGGCCTAGCCGGAAGCGGGGCCGGTGCGCAAGCGGCCCTGAATCTGCCCGGGGGTGCGGCGTCTCAATAGCCGTGGCGGGTGGCGCCAGCCTAGCGCCGCCCCGGCGTGGTGCGATGGGGGCCAGGTGATTGTTCGGCGCCCCGGTGCTTATGCGGCTAGGCTTGGCGTTGGCCGTCCCGTGTCGCCTGGGTTCGACAGCCGGTAAGGCCCAGAAACTTTGGCCAATGCTACGGCCATGGTGGCATTGCTGCCCGCGGTTGGGTTATTCTAGTGGCGGCTCAAATGCCTTGGTCCAGGCCAACGAGCTTCTGGGCCCGACGATCGAATAGAGTTTCGCTCCCCATCGGCATTGACCCCGTTGCAGACTTGCGGGGCGACCGGCTTCCATAACAGGAGAACCAAGATGTCCCGCCTCAGCCGACGACAATTGTTGGACGATTCGATGCTGGCCGCGGCGGCTACTTTCGCGGCCAGCGCGACGCGCACTGCGCGGGCGGGCGAAGAGCGCCCGAGCACGAGCCCCAACGAGCGGCTCGGCGTGGCGGTGGTGGGGGTCAAAGGGCGAGGCACCGAGCATCTGGAGAACTTTGCGACTTCCGACCATCGCCCCGACACCGAAGTGTTGTATATCGTGGATGTCGATTCCAAGGTCGGCGAGCGGCGCGTCGAGGAAACCGCCAAGCGCCAAGGCCGCGCGCCCCGCTTCGTACGCGACCTGCGCGAGGCGTTCGAGGACCCCGCGGTCGACGTGGTCAGCATCGCCACGCCCAACCACTGGCACGCGCTGGCAGCTATCTGGGCCATTCAGGCCGGCAAAGATGTATATGTCGAAAAGCCCGTGAGCCACAATGTGAGCGAGGGCCGTCGCATTGTCGAAGCAGCGCGCAAGCATAACCGAATTTGTCAAACCGGTACCCAGTCGCGCTCGAACGAGGGCATGCGTAAAGCAATCGACTACGTTCGTTCCGGCCAACTGGGCGAAGTAAAGCTGGCCCGCGGTCTGTGCTACAAGATGCGTGGGTCGATTGGTCCGCGAGGCGAATACGCCCCGCCGCCGAGCGTGGACTACAACCTGTGGCAAGGGCCGGCAGCCGAGCACCCCCTCACGCGACGCAGCCTGCATTACGATTGGCACTGGATGTGGGAATATGGCAACGGCGATTTGGGTAATCAGGGTATCCACCAGATGGACATCGCCCGGTGGGGCCTGGGGGTCGATAGCTTGGGAACCAGCGTGCTTAGTTACGGAGGTCGCTTGGGCTATGAAGATGCCGGTGAGACGGCCAACACCCAAGTCAGCATCCATCAGTTTGGCGACAAGCGTTTAGTTTTCGAGGTGCGCGGCCTGAAAACGCCCGACCTGCAGGGCGCCAAAGTGGGCAACCTGTTTTACGGCGACAAGGGTTATGTGGTCATGTCCAGCTATAGCGCTGGCTTGGCATTCGATCTGGAAGGCAAGCAGATTGCTCAGTTCGAAGGGGGCGGCGACCACTTCGGTAATTTCCTGCAGGCGGTTCGCTCGCGCAATGTCGCCGACTTGAATGCCGACATCCTCGAGGGCCACTTGTCGAGCGCCTTGTGCCACCTGGGCAATATCGCTTATCGCCTGGGAGAGGAGATCCCCGCCAGCCAGATCAAGGACCGGCTAGGCGACGATCCCGAAGCCCAAGAAACTCTGGGCCGATTCGTGTCGCATCTTTCGGAGAATGAACTGGCCGTGGATACCACCCCCGTTCGGTATGGCGCTGCCCTGCCATTGGCAGCGGACTCCGAGTCGTTCGCGGGCCACGAAACTGCCAATCAGATGCTGACGCGCGCCTACCGGGCTCCCTTTGTGGTGCCGGCTGCGGGCCAGGTGTAAGGCGTCGCGATTGAAATCGAGCATCCGTCCGGGTGCGTGGGCGCGGGTTCGGGTTGGCGATATTGCTTGTAACCTCGATGCCAGCGCTCCAGGCCAGCGTTTGGGCGGTGTCTACCGTTCGTTGGCGACAGATCTAGGCGAACGTCGTGGTCGACAGGTCTCCGGATTGTTACTTGTTGGAAACGCGCCATGCTGGAGCCTGTCGACGTGTTGATCGAGCAAGGCCCGTGCCTGGTGTTCAACAAGCCGGCGGGCTTGCTGACCCAGGCACCAGCGGGTATCGACAGCCTCGAGGCGCGTGTCAAGGCTTGGGTCAAGGCGCGCGAGAACAAGTCGGGCAACGTCTATTTAGGGATTCCACACCGCATCGATCGCCCGGCATCTGGCGCCATTGTCATGGCACGGCATGTTCGCGCGGCGCGGCGCATCTCTGAGCAATTTGAAGCTCGCTTGGTGCGCAAGGTGTATTGGGCAATTGTCGAAGGCGACGTCACGCCGGACGTCGGAACCTGGACCGACCACCTGCTGAAGATTGCCGGGGAACCGCGGGTGGTGGTTGCCGACGCTAGCGAGCCGCAAGCGCGCCAGGCTGTGTCGCACTATCGAGTGCTAGGGCGGGAAGCGGCGAGGAGTTGGCTCGAAATCGAACTCGAGACGGGTCGGACCCACCAGATTCGCATTCAATCTGCGTCGCGCGGTTGGCCGATCGTGGGCGATAACTTGTATGGTAGCCAACAGATTTTTGGCGAGGCAGTTGTCGACCCTCGTTGCGGTGCGATTGCACTGCACGCCCGGCGTCTTCGGTTTCGCCATCCGATGACGCAAGAATGGCTGGACGTGACTGCCCCGGTGCCCGCCGCTTGGAATGCATGGCCGGTCCCAGGCACGGGCGAACCGGTTCCTTCGACACCGCCGGGCACCGAGACGCATCTGGCAGTCCGTTGAAAAACGCCAAGTGCGGAAACTGTGTTTGGGTCGCCTGCTGGCCCGCAGTGTGGGTCGATCTGGTAGCGAGGGAGCCGTCGTCGCGGCACGGCTAAAACGGCGCAAGTCCCTGGCCTTGACGCACTTCTGCTTACCATTCTATACTCGCCGTTGATGGTTAGGGCGCTGTTTCGTGCACTGGTAGTGCGTGGTACTGTGTCCGGGAAAGGCAGACCAAGGCGCGATGAAAACCGAGCGACGTCACGAATTGCAAACCAACGAGTTGGCCGATCGGCTAGCCCACCTGATTGTTCGCATTCAACCGGTCGCACGACCACTGGGGCTGGCACTTTTGGGTGCCATCTTGGTGGGAGCGGTTTACTGGGCGGTGTCAGCCAGCGCAGGTGGGCGCCGTCGCGAAGGGTGGGATCAGTTTCTAGCGGCCGTAAACAGCGGGCGCGAAGAACAGTATTCTGAAATCATGGTGGCCCACGCCGGGACTCCTGTGGCGACGATGGCCCAATTGAGGTTGGCCGATGCGCAATTGCGTCGCGGCATCGAATTGCTGTTTACCAACCGCCCTGCCGCGCTCGACGAGTTGAAAAGTGCTGAGGAGAATTTCCAGGCGGTGCGCGACGCAGCCACAAAAGATACCCGGTTGCGGCAGCGGGCATGGTTTTGCTTGGCACGCACCCGCGAATCGCTGAACAAGCTGGATGAAGCCCGGGCCGACTACGAAGGGTTGACCCGGGATTTTCCCAACGGCATTTATTCTCCCATGGCCAAGGGTCGCCTAGGTGAACTGGCGGCGGCCGGCACCCAGCAGTTCTATGCCTGGTTCGCGGAACAGAACCCGCGCCCGGCTGCCGATACCTCGTTAGGGAGCGGTACCGACGGCAAGAAATTTGAATTCGAAAGCCTGCCCGACGATAGCTCAGGTATCCTGCCCACGACTGGCCTGGGCGGTTTAAGCGATGCGGAAGCGCCTGGCGCCGAGCCCACCGGCGGTGATTCCGCGGCGCCGGGGGCTGCAGCTCCGGATATTGCGGCGCCTGGGGCCACAGCTCCGGATTCCGCGGCGCCTGCGGAAGATGCGACACCGTAGCCAATGCGGGTCGGTGGCCGAAAAAAGGGCTGTGGACCTCGTCGAATACTTCGGCCTGCGTGGCGCGGTCCGTGGGGGCCGTTTGGGTGCCTGGGGCAGTGTCGTAGTCGCCTGGGCGGTGTCGTTGGGGCCTGGGGCAGCGTCGTAGTCGCCTGGGGCAGAGTCGTAGTCGCCTGGGCGGTGTCGTAGTCGCCTGGGCAGCGTCGTTGAGGCCTGGGCAGCGTCGTAGTCGCCTGGGCAGCGGCGCTCGGTTGCCAGTCGAGTGGACTCTGGCAGGCACTCTTTCCCGCTCGGTGGCCGCCATGGGTTCCGATGATCTTTCGGCCGCGCCGGTGGAATTGCTCGTTGGTCCAGAGCATGTGGGGTGGCGACTCGACTGGTACTTGGCGCACCAGTTTCGCGAACATAGCCGAGTCAAGTTACGCCAATGGATCAACGCCGCGATGGTGTTGGTCGATGGCAGGCGTGCCAAGGCCGCCGTGCATTTGCGGGCTGGCCAGCGAATTCGCGTTAGCTTGCCTCCCGTGGAACGCGAAATCCATCGCGCCGACGAGATTCCACTGCGGGTGCTGTACGAAGACGATTGGCTGGTGGCCATCGATAAGCCACCGGGAATGGTGGTGCATCCGGCGCGTGGGCACTGGAGCGGCACGCTGACTGCGGCGCTGCAGTTCCATTTCGATCACCTCAGCACGGTGGGTGGTCCCAGTCGGCCGGGAATTGTCCATCGGCTAGACCGCGACACCAGCGGTGTGATCGTGGTGGCCAAGCACGACCGCGCGCACACCCTGCTTTCGCGGCAGTGGGAGCAGCGTACGGTCGAGAAGGAATATTTTGCGCTGGTGGTTGGCGGGCCAGACAAGGATCGCGACTTCATCGACCAACCGATCGGGTTTCATCCACGGCAGCGCGAGAAGATGGCGATTCGCCGCGATGATGCCCGCAGTCGCTCGGCGCGAAGTTTTTATGAGACGGTGGAACGCTTTGCCGGGTTCTCGGCGATGAGCATCGTGCCGCACACGGGCCGCAC
>CAYSXM010000301.1:0-5863 GCA_964434905.1 uncultured Pirellulales bacterium
CCGGTGCTGGCGCCACTGGGGACGGCGGCGCGGCCCGACGAACCATCGGCCAGGACGACATCCACTTCGACGGTGGGGTTGCCTCGGCTATCTAGAATCTCTCGCGCTTGAATATCAACAATCGTGGCGTTCATGCGGTACTTTCTGGATGAGCGTTACTCGGAAGCCCATGGGCCCCTGCACCCCATGGACTTCGGCGCGCTGTGGGTGTCGCACCGATTCGCGAACCGCCGCGGCCCTGTTAAGGCGAGGCACGGCGCTTCCTGAGAAACGCATTGTGCCGAACGGGCGGCCGGTTGCCTACCCGGGTAGCCCTGCGGGGTGCGTGCGGGTGATTGCCGACCGCGGAGACGGGGCCAGAACCAGATGCGCTATTGGCCGTCGACCTGCCAGGCGGGCTTTCGCTTGGCGAGGAAAGCGGCAATGCCTTCCTGGAGTTCGGCACTTTCCCAGCAATCTGCCAACTGCTCGGCGGTGAAGCGGATGTTTTCCGCGGTGTCCTGAGTACTGACGAAGCGAATCAGCTCTTTGGCACGGGCGACGGCGCCCGGCGCGCAGCGGAGCAGGGCGGCGATTTCTCGTTCGATGGCCGCGTCGAGTTCTTCCGGGGCGACGGCGTCGGTCAGCAGACCGAAGCGGACGGCCTGCGGGGCGTCCATTTCGTAGCCGTTGAGCATGACGCGTCGCGAGTGGTTGACACCCAGGCGTGCCACGACATAGGGCGAGATGGTGGCCGGAATCAGCCCCAGGCGGACTTCGGTCAGCGCGAATTTTGCGCCGTGCACGCCGATCGCCAGGTCACATACCGAGATCAACCCCAGGCCGCCGCCAAAGGCCGGCCCATTGATTCGTCCCAACAGCGGCTTGGGCGACTGGTTCAATTCGGCGAGCAACTGGGCAAGTTCGGTGGCATCTTGAATACGCCTGGCGCGGGAGTTCACTGCTTGCTGTTGCATCCCTTTCAAATCGCCACCGGCACAAAACACCTCGCCAGCGCCGGTCAACACGATGCCGCGAATGGCGGTGTCGGCGACAAGTTCGCGAAACGCGGCGCGCAACTCGACGATCATCTGCTGCGACATGGCGTTGCGCGCTTCAGGCCGGTTGAGGGTAACCGTGGCGATACCCCGCGGCGATCGCGTTACCAACAATGTTGCTGTTTCCGGCACGTTTTCATCTCCTGATTCGGCGAGCTATCAACCGGTGCTGGGGACAGGAGGCGCGGGCAACTGGCATTGCCGGGCGCATGTCGGGACGGTGCCCAGGGGGCCATGGCTGGCACGGTACGGACGACGGTCGGCCGCCAGCATACCTGGAAAAACCACGACGCACAGCGGTCGACCGAACGCCGTCTTTCGGCCGGCCGGGTGGGCTGGTACATTCGACGTTTCTGGCCCCGGCTGCCTACTAGGGAAGGGGCGCTGGGGCCAACCCGGCCTCCCCCCTAAGAGTTTGATAGCCCAACGAGATTGCCATGGTGCTGCCCGCGACTTCATCCGGCCGTTGGAACGATTTGGCTGAGAGCGTGCTCTCGGGAGCGGTGATCTCTCGCTCCCAGGCGTTGGCATTGCTTGCCGCGCCCGACCGCGAATTGCCCGACTTGCTGGCAGCCTCGTTTCGAGTTCGCGAGCGGGCCTTTGGCCGCACGGTGCAATTGTATTTTCTGATGAACGCCAAGAGCGGTCTGTGCCCCGAGGATTGCGGATATTGCTCGCAATCGAAGGTTTCCGCCGCGGAGATTCCGCGCTACAACTTGCTGTCGCGCCACAAGCTGCTGGACGGCGCGCGGATGGCGGCGGAGCAGGGATCGAAGACCTATTGCATGGTGATTTCCGCGCGCGGCCCGACCGAGCGCGAGCTCGAGGCAGTGGCCTCGGTGGTGCCGGAAATCAAAGCCCGCTACCAGTTGGAGGTGTGTGCGTGCTTGGGCCTGTTGAACGCGGAACAAGCGGCCCGACTCAAGGCAGCCGGTGTCGACAAGGTAAATCACAACTTGAACACCAGCGCTGGTTACTACGACTCGATCTGCACCACGCACGGTTTTTCGGACCGCATTGCCACCCTGCGCGCCGTGCGGACGGCGGGGCTAGCGTTGTGTTCAGGGGGCATCATCGGCATGGGCGAAAGCGATGCCGATGTAGTGGACTTGGCACTTTCGCTGCGTGAGTTGGCTGTCGAGTCGATCCCCATCAATTTTCTGAATCCCATCGAGGGGACGCCGTTGGCGGGAACCTGGCGTTTAACCCCGCGCTATTGCTTGAAGGTGCTGTGCATGTTCCGCATGGTCAACCCGACCAGCGAGCTGCGGATCGCCGGTGGTCGCGAGTTGCACCTACGCAGCCTGCAGCCGCTGGGGTTGTTCCCGGCCAATTCGCTATTCGTGGGTGACTACCTGACCACTTCGGGTCAGGCGGCAGAGGACGATTACCGCATGATCGAGGACCTGGGTTTCGAAGTCACCAGGCAGTCGGAGGTGGCTACCGATTGTCGGAGTGGGCCGAGCGAGTCGGCCGATGCTTCGATCGCGGGCAAACCAGACTCGGAAGCCGCCTCCTGTGGCGGCACGCGTTGACACGAGTGGTCAGAGCGGGAAAAAATCTTGTTGTTGCCACCGGATAGCCAGGCGCTGGCCAACGGTATCGCGCACGACACCTGAAGTGGCTTCGGCCCAATTCGCATGATCCCGTCATTGCCGAGTTCGGCAGATCCGTTCCGTACCACAGTTCGACCCGCTGAGAATTCGCGGGCGGTAGGTCCAGCCTGGTTCGTTTCCGGCTTGTTGCACGGCGCGCTGTTGGTTTTGCTGGGGGTCTCGATACCGGGGGGCGCCGGTGGAATGGCCGACGAAGCCGGCCGCGAAACCGGCATTGCGTTGGTCGCGGCAAAGGAGGACGACAGTGCGGCCTTTGCTCCCGAGGAAACAGCGGCTTCGGTCGAAGCGGCGGAGGACGATAGCGAAGACCCCCTGGCCGATGCGCTGGCACCTTCCGACAGCAACGAAACACGAGCGGGATTTCCCGGGGACCAAACCCTAGGTGTGGCGGCGAGTGACGACGCCAGCGCGCCTGCCGCAGGTGGGGCCGCGCCGGCTGAGGGGGGACGGGCCGCCGATTCGAGCGGTGACTTGGGTACGTTGCCCGACGGGCAGGCGCGCACCACGGTATTTGGCCTCCTCGGCACAGGGCATCGCTTTGTGTATGTGTTCGATCGGTCGGGCAGCATGGGGGGCTCGGGGCACACGGCGTTGGCGGCCGCGAAAGCCGAATTGCTGGCGAGTTTGTCACATCTCGATTCACAACACCAATTCCAAATTGTGTTCTATAACGACGAGCCTGCCTTGTTTCAGGTCGATAGCCGGGGCTGGCGTTTGCTGTTTGCCACGGAACAGAACAAGCACCTGGCTGGGCGATTTGTCGACAGCATTCGGGCCGACGGCGCCACGGAACACGAGCCACCGCTGATGTTGGCATTGAAGCTACAGCCCGACGTGATTTATTTTCTGACCGATGCCGATCAGCCCGCGCTGACCCCAACCCAGTTGGCGCGCGTGCGGCAGGTGAACCAAGAACGAACGGCGATCCACGCGATTGAATTCGGGCGCGGGCCAGCCTTGACGAAGGACAATTTCTTGGTGCAACTGGCGCAGCAAAACGGTGGCCGCCATGTTTATGTTGACGTGGCCAACCAGGGTCGGTCGCCGTGAACCGCTCGGGGCGATTTGTCGTTGGCCCCTCGGGGCATGGCCGTGCCAGGTCGTTCCCCGGTGCCGCCCGGTCACTGCGAGCTTTATGCTGCGAGTTTTATGCTGCGAGCCCTCAATTGATGGACAACGCGTGTGGTCGGAGCCACGCGCGCAGGTGCCAGTTTGCTAGGAGACGCCGTGCGACCGAAGATCCATCGAGCGTTGGCTTGGTGTTGCCTGCTGGCAGTCGACCAGACGGCCCTGTGCCAATCGCAGCCAAGGGTGAATGGCCAGCAACTGCCTGCGATCACCAGGGAAGCCGACGGAGATGCCGATGGCACGGCGAGCACCGCGCCACCCGCTGTGCCCGATGCGCCGACTGACCCACCGGACAGTTTTTTCGAAATCTTGCACTCGGCCGGAGTGATTGGTTACCTGATTGTGGGCCTGTCGGTGGCTGCCGCGGCCCTGGCCATCGAGCATTTGGTCAGCCTGCGACGAAGCATGTTGCTGCCAGTGG
The DNA here is from genome assembly GCA_964434905.1 of uncultured Pirellulales bacterium. Taxonomy (GTDB): domain Bacteria; phylum Planctomycetota; class Planctomycetia; order Pirellulales; family CAYNRE01; genus CAYSXM01. Next base: position 4,203 of record CAYSXM010000301.1, read on the forward strand.
GCCTGGGCGAGCGCGTGCGTCTCTTGGTACGCGATGGCCAATGGGCTGAAGCGGAGCAGGCCTGCCGGGCGCAACCATCTCTTTTGGCCGCCGTGCTGCTGGCTGGTCTGAACGAAGCGGGAGGGCAATGGTCGCATATCGAAAAGTGCATGGAGGACACGCTCGCCGAGCAGGCAGCGCGGCTGTTTCGCCGGCTGGAATATCTGGCGGTGATTGGCAACGTGGCCCCCATGTTGGGCCTGTTGGGAACCGTGTTGGGAATGATTTTTGCGTTCCGCGAGGTAGCCACGTCGCAGGGGGCGGCCCGGGCCGCCGATCTCGCCGAAGGCATTTACCTGGCGCTGGTGACTACCGTCGAGGGGTTGGTCGTGGCCATACCAGCCCTGGCCCTCTACGCCTTGTTTCGCAATCGTGTCGACCAACTGGTGTCGGAAGCCGCAAACGTGGCGCAGGCGGTGTTTGCCCCCTGGCGCCGCCGCGACTCGACGGCACGCCAGGCGACGGGAGACGCTTGATGCGAATTCCGAGTGCTCCGCGACGGGCCACGGTCGGTTTCAACACCACGCCCATGATCGATGTGGTGTTTTTGTTGATCATTTTCTTCATGGTGTCGAGCCATTTGGCACGGCAGGAATCGCAGTTGCCCGTCGAGTTGCCCCCGGCGGTCACGGGAAAGGTACCCGTTGCCGATCAGCCGCGGCGCATCATCGTCAGCATCGGTGCCGACGGGGCGATGGCTCTTTCCGGCGAACCCGTCGGCGCCGAACAACTGCTGGCACGCTTGCAGGTCGAACACCGGCAACATGCCGACTGCCAAGTACGTATTCGTGCCGACCGTCGGGTTGCCTACCAGCGCGTGGAGCCGGTGCTTTTGGCTTGTGCCCAGGCTGGCATCTGGCGTGTGACGTTTGCGGTAAAGCGTGACCAGGCTCGACCCAGCGCGACCGAGGTGCCCTATGCGACGCCCACAGCGCTTTGAGCGTGGCCGCGGTGCCATCGATATTGCCATGACGCCGATGATCGACGTCGTGTTCTTGTTGATGATTTTCTTTGTTTGCACGGCGAGCTTCGAACCGCCGGAAGAGTCGTTACCCACGCCCCTGGCTGGCCAGGGCCAGGGTCAGGTCGGCCCTCCGATCGACGCTGAATTAGCTGAACTCGAGGAGATCGTGCTGCACCTGGGCTGGCAGGCCGACGCACCGACGTGGCATCTGAGCGAACGTGGTTATTCTGGAATGGTGGAACTGCGCCCAGATCTGGCGCGGTTGGCAGGCTTGAATGCGGCCTTGCCGGTAGTGCTGGAAGTGGCACCGCAAGTTCCGCTGGGGTATGTCATCGACTTGTATGACACTTGTCGCGAAGTGGGACTCCGGAAAATCCAATTCGCGGCGCACGCTTCGGAAGAGGGTGCATGAACTCTAACTTGCACAGCACCAGGTTTGTCCCACGGGGTCTTGCCACCTGCCGCGCCGGAGCGGCCGCAAGTTGCATCCGTCGGTGCGTGTGGCGGGCACTAGTAGCCAGTTGCGCATGGTCGCTCGGCGCGTTCGCCCTGCCAGGCCCTGCAACTGCGACGGAGCAGGGCGCGGCCACCAGGGTGGCGCAAGCGGGCGACTTGGGTGCCAGTGCTGCCAATTTGCGCCAGCATTCGCTGGACCAGC
>CAYSXM010000302.1:0-5841 GCA_964434905.1 uncultured Pirellulales bacterium
GGGCGGTCGGCCAGAGGCCTTAGGGCTCGACGGCAAAGCGAAGCCGGCCGGCCGGCCGCAGGGTCTTGAGATCGTAGGTCCGAATCTCGGTCGCGCCGGCGACATCGAGTGTCACCACCACGCGATCCTCCGCCACCGCTGTGGATACGATCCGCGCATTTTTGGGCAGCAGGCCGGTGGCTTCAGTCGGCCCAGCGCTTCCCTCGCTGCGGAAAAGGCGGTAGCCGATGACGCCTAAAACGGCGATCACCGCCACCATCGTGGTGACCCCCGAGATCAGCATCATCAGCCGCACGCGGGCCACAATGCGGGCGGCAGCTGGGTCGAGGGGCTTTTCGTCTTCGGGCTGCGGGTCACTCATGATGTCGGACGAATTCAATCCTGTGGTCGTGCCGGAGGGCGAGAACGGCGGACGGCTCGACCGCGTGCTGGCGACCCATGCGAGCGGCCTGTCGCGGTCGCGTCTCAAGGCGCTGATCGTGGCGGGCCGCGTCGCCGTCGGCGGTCGCACGATCCTTGATCCGAGCTACCGCGTCAATTCCGGCGACCGAATCGCGGTCGATGTTCCGCCGCCAGTTGTCCCAGGTCTCTCCCACCATGCCCGCGATCAGGTCGATGTTGGTGTTGGGGAACCCCAGTGCTTGAATCCAGCCCCAGGCCTTGTCGATTTCGCCCGACAAGTGCGCGCGGCCGTTTTCCTCGAGCACGGCGTCGGAAAAATTCTCGACCCCCAGGCTCAGCCGGGTAATGCCCAGCCCGCGCAGCGTTTCCAACTTCGGTTGCGAGAGCGTGCCGGGCTCACACTCGAACGTCACTTCCTCGGCCAGGTCCCAAGAGATATTGGCCTTCAGCCGATCGACCAGCGAGGTCAACTGCTTGGCGCTGAGAAACGACGGGGTTCCCCCGCCGAAATAGACAAAGCGAAACGGTCGGACGCCGAGCACCGCCTGCTGGCTGAGCAACTCGACCTCTCGCGCCAAGGCCGCCACATAGCGCTCGACCTCGCCAGCGCTCTTGTCGGTGACCACGCGAAAATAACAAAATTTGCAGCGCTTGCGGCAAAACGGAATGTGCAGGTACAGCCCCAGCGGAACGTCCGCAGCAGGGCCCGCCAAGGCCTCGCGCGCGGCCGGCACGAACTCGGGCTGCCACTGGGAATAGGGAGGGTAATTGGAAACGAAATAACTGCCGACCGCGGTCTTGTGCGGTTCAGGCTGCTTTGTATCGGCCTGGGCAGCTTCGGTGCTCATGTTGCCATCGTCTCCCACATCGCCCTGCCGGCCGCGTGCAAAAGCCGCCGCGAGCAAGAGCTAGATGCCCGGCCCTCAGGGCGCCTGACCAAAGCAAAACAAAACCCCGTCGTCATTGCCGATCACCAGTCGCCCTGCGGCCACGGCGGGCGAGGCCAGGAAGCTTCCGCCCGCTTCATATTCCCAGCGCAGGGCTCCGGTTGCCAGGTCCAACTCGTAAAGTCGCCCGTCGGAAGACCCCACGAACACGCGCTGCCCCACCACCACCGGCGAGGAATCGACCCGCGCTTTGGCCGCAAACGTCCAGCGTTCTTCACCGGTCTGAGGATCGAGCCCCCGCACGAGTTTGTCGCGGCCACCCAACACCACCATCTGGGCCGTGGCGGCCGCCGACGATCGGAAGGGAAAATTCCGCGCCTGCCGGCGATAGGCCCATACCAATTCGGCTTGCGCCCACGCGATGCCAAACACCGTCTCGCCCTCGGTGCCAAAATACACCATCTCGCCCGCCACGGCAGGGGAGCAACCCGTGGGGGCTTGAATGTCGATCTGCGACAGGCTGGTTCCCTGGGTCAGATCGATCACGTGTAATTTGCCGTCGCAACCCGCCAAGAAACAGCGATCATCGACCACCGTGGGCATGCAGCGAATTTGGTCGGCAATTTGATACTGCCAGGCCAGCTCGCCGCTGGCCGCGCGCAGGGCATATAGCGTCGCATCTTGCGATCCGACCAGCACCAGGTCGCCGTAAAAATTGGCGCCGTTGTCGATCTCGGCCTTGGTCTCGAACGACCAAACCACACTGCCCGATGCGGCCTCGAGACAGAAAAATTTGCCGTTCGTGTCGCCCACGTACACTCGACCGTCGCGCACCGCGGCCGAGGCCAAGAACCCCAGCTCGCTATAGAACCGCCAACGCTCTTCGCCCGTGGCCAAATCCAGCGCCAGCAGGTTGCCATCCAAGCACCCGGCATACACCACGCCCTGATCGATCACGGCCGTGGCTTCAAACGAGCCGTCGGGCAAGGTTACTTTCCAGAGCACGTCGAGCCGCTCGGGCAACGTGCCGCGCGAAACGCCCGAACCCTGCGCATCGCCGCGAAACACCGGCCAGGCATCGGCCGGCGCGCCGCGTGTGGCGTCGTCGCCCAGGTTGCGCGGCGCGGCTACTTTCGCACTCGGCACAGTCGCACTCGGCACAGGCATGTCAGATAAATTCTGGCTGACCGCGCTCGATTCCTGCTTGTGCGCAGGTGACAGCGATGGCGATGGGCTGTCGGCGGGGGCATGTGCCGGCCGATTTTCGGTGGGCGCCGCCGCAGGCGAGCAGCCTAGGCACTGCGTCAGGGCCGCGAACACCAGCAGTGCCGCCTGTGCAGCCCGCCAGGCGACGACCACCTCGCACGTTGGTACAAGTCGGCCGGTGGCCGACCCGACGGGTTTGGAACAGGCCTTCATGAAAGATCCCCCGAGTGCCAGCGTCGCTCGGAGACGTCTAAGCCCCGAAAACCTTGACCGAACGCCGGGCGTTTTCCCGACCCCTTCAACGCCAGCATCCATCGTAAGCTGCCTCGTACAGCCGGCTTAAATCGTCGATCGCAACAGGTCGCGGATTGAACCCCGCGGTCCATTGGCTGTTGGCCGAAGTCGCCAGCGCCGCGAAATCGCTGGGCTGCACACCCCGCTCGGCCAGCGATGTGGCCAGCCCGGCTGCGCGCACGATCTCGGCCGTCCAGTCGGCCAGGTCGACGGGCCCCGGCAGCCCACAGGCCAGCCCCACCAGGCCAGCCGCCTCGCCATATGCAGCTTCGCAAACCGGGGTGTTGAAACGTATCACGTGCGCCAGCATCAACCCCACCGCTTCGCCATGCGGCACGCCAAACCGCGCGGTCAGCGGATTGGCCAGCGCGTGGGCGGCGCCAAGCATCGAGTTTTCAATCGCCAACCCAGCCCAGGCGGCACCGACCTGCATGGCAGCCCGCGCTTCGATATCTTGCGGGTTGGCCAGTACGCGCCCCAGGTGCGGCGCGATCAGCCACAAGGCCTCGCGACTGAAGGCCAGCGACAGGGGATTGCGCGGGCGTGTGACCAGCGTTTCGAGCGCGTGGGCCAGCGCGTCGACCCCGGTCAGCGCCGTCACGCGGGAAGGTTGCGTGGCCGTTAGCTCCGGGTCGAGCAGTGCCACGCGGCAGGCCGCACGCTTGTCGCCACAGGCCATTTTGACGTGCGTTTCGGCATCGGAAATCAGGGCATACGACTGGGTCTCGCTGCCGGTCCCGGCGGTCGTCGGCACGGCAATCATGGGCAGCAAGGGCCCGGTGGCTTTGCCTTGCCCCCAATAGTCGCGCATCGCGCCGCCGCAACAGTACAGAAAGTTCGCCCCCTTGGCACAATCCATCGAGCTGCCGCCGCCCAGCCCCACCAGCAGGTCGGGCTGAAAAGCCCGCGCCACCGCCAGCGTCGCCTCGACGTCGCGCGTGGTCGGGTTTTCGTGGACCGCGTCGAACAGCGCGGTGGCGAGACCGGCGGCCTCTAGCGACGCCAAACCCCGCGCCGCATGGCCCGCGCGGACCACGCCTGCATCGCTGACCAGCAGCGCGCGCGCTGCGCCGAGCGAACGTGCCAAGCTGCCCAATTCAACAATCCGCCCGGCGCCGTGTACCAGCCGCGTGGTGGCTTGGAAATCGAACGGGGTCATCCAGTTCTCGCTGTCGGGAGACGCCCCAGGGGGCCCAGGCGCCAAGTGGAAATCGACGCGATTGTTCGGCGTACTGGCGCCGGCACCCGTACGGCGCGCGCCGCTGGCCGTAACCACCACGGGCCACCTAGCTTAGACCATGCAGCCCTCAGCGGGCCAGTGCGGTTACCCTGTCGGGGGGCAATTGATAGGCCCGGGCGCGGAACAGAAACTCGACCAGATTGCCTTCGTGCGGCTGCAACCAGTCGAGCTTGATGGTCGGGATCGGACCAATATTCAAGCGGTCGATGTGTACGGCATCGCCGAGCGCGCGGGACCAACCGGCATCGTTGGTAATGGCCGTGCCGACCAGCGTGGGCCCAATCTCCGATAGCATCTTCTCTTGGGGGCATTCGACCACCGAGACAAACGGAAACATATATTCCTTCTTGGCGATGGCAGCCTGTGGCGATCCGGCCCAAGCCACCACCGGGCGCAGATACCCACAACGGTCGAACTCGACTAGCCGAGAGCCATATTCGGCCGTCGCATGCTCTACGCCCGACTCGCGCAGGTCGGCCTCGATCGCTCCCCAGATCGCCGCCGCCGCGCCGGGTATGGTGAACGCCGCCAACGCCGCGGTCGGGTCTTCCGGCGACTTCACTTCCACCGGCCCCATCCGTGCGGCCAAGGCCCGGGCAATTTCCTTGGTGTGCCGCGAGGCCCAAATACCCGAACAGTTGATGCAGCCACGCCCGCTGTTGGCCAGCACGCTGTCGACCATCAAATCGAGATATTCCTCCCACCGATCGACCACGTCGTCGCCCAGCAGAATCTTGCTAAAGCCGGGCCCGTGGACCTGCACCCGTGGATCGCCCTTGTAGCGCTCGACCGTGGCAGTGCCGCCAAAGATCATGCTTCTCTGGCAACCTGCCAGCACGGCGGCGCCGACCTCGGGCCCGCCGGGATAAATCGAGATTGCCTCGGGCGGAATGCCGGCCTCGCACAACGCGGCATGCATGCGATACGGTGTCCAAGGCTCTTGCGGACCAGGCTTCAACACCAGGCCCACCTGCATCGGAATTACCGGTAGCCACAGGGTGTGGACCCCCGGAGAATTCGACGGCAGCACCAAACCCAACACCGGCGATTGGCACTGGTAACTAACGACCACGCCCCGCCCTTCCACACCAAAACCCCGCGACAGAATCTCCAGCGGCAACCCCCGCGTCAGCGCGTCGAGCATTTGGTCCATGTGCGTCAGCACGAAATAATTCTTCTGCATGTTCGCCCGGCACATGTGCTCGGGCAGCCCGGTCGAGGCGCTCTGCTGACGCGCGAACTGTTCGGGCGATTGCTGGCCATCGCCCATCGCCAGCGTGCCGTTCAAGTACAAGTCGGCGGCGCGCTTGACGCGCTCGATCAGTTGTTCGCAGCTCAGCTCGCGCAACACGTCGCGCGCCCGCTGCGCTCCGCGCAGATCGCGCGCCAACATGCCGCCCGTGGCCTGGCCCACCTTGGCAATCGCTTCGCCCGTGCGAAAGTGCAATACCTCCAGGGTTTCCAGCGATTCGTACGGCTTTCCCCAGCGCACCACGGGCAAGTTCAACACAAGATGGGTTCCTTAGACGAGAATTGCTACCAGGCTTCGCGTGGCGATGCTCGACCGTACCACCTGGGAAGCCACTTGGTTGCGCCGCGCAAACCCGACTCAATAAACGCCCACCGTGGTGCCTTCAGCCAGTTGACTAAACGGTCGCACGCCGCTGATGCCGTCCCAGGGATATTTCTCGTAGGGCGGTTCGCGCTCGCCTTCGTCACGCTCGAGGAAGCCGGGCACGAAGAATTCCTTGGTCAAGGTGGTCAATTTCACGCGCCCCGTTTGGCCCAGCCCCACCACCTGGTTCGGGTCGT
>CAYSXM010000303.1:0-5833 GCA_964434905.1 uncultured Pirellulales bacterium
CGGATTGTTCTTCGGTCATCACTTGTTGACCGACTACGCCTCGCTGACCGTGGCCGACAAACTGACCTTGGCCAAGGATTCACACCCCTACGCCTTGCACAGATTGTCGCCAGGGCAGTATTACCAGCGCGGGTTTCCCGTGCCGGGTGAAGAAACGCAAGGCACGGCGCACAACGACAACATCGACAATCACCATCAAGGGGTGCGGTAGCCATGCAAAACGGCACCTCGAGTTGTCTCGGTCGTCATCTCGCCACGATGCCCCCTGGCGCGCCGTGGTGCGGTGCGTCGTGCCATGGCGTGCCACGGCGGCGCCGCGGCTTCACGCTGCTCGAAATGCTGATCACACTGGTCATCATGCTGCTGATTACCGCCGCGGCGATCCCCGTCATGCGCCCCGCGCTGCAGGGGCGCCAACAGCGCGAGGCAGCCCGCGGCGTGACCACGTTCCTTCAGGGCGCGCGGACTCGGGCGATGGAATTGGGCCGGCCGGTGGGGGTGTGGATCGAGCGCGACCCAAACCAGCCGCAGATGGCCAGCACCCTGTTCCAGTGCGAGGTGCCGGAGCCGTGGACCGGCACCGCGTCGACCACGCGATTGATCGCGGCCACCGTATCCGACGGCACCAACAGTTTTCTGACGGTAACGCCGATCATTCCGGGCCCTGGTTTCGTGGCCAACCCGGCAGTCAATTATTCGATCGACACCGGTTGGGCGTCGCTCGTATCGCCCGGCGACCGAATTCGCGTGGGAACACACGGAGCCGAATTGGTAGTGTTCGCCATGGTCGACGAGCGCGACAACACCACCGGCGCGCTCGACGGCCAGCCCACCGACTTCAACACCGACGGCACCCCCGACAGTTTCATCGTCGTGCCCGTCGACCCCATCGGCGAAACTTTGCCGGCGATTCCGGCCACGGGGCTCACGTTTCAAGTGCTGCGGCAGCCGATCAAGAACCCAGCCTCGCCGCTGGAATTGCCGACGGGGTTTGTGATCGACCTGTTGGCCTCGGGCACACCCGCTTCGCCACGGTTGGCGTTTGCCGGCGGCGGTGCCTTGATTCAGCCCGAGCAGCGGAGCGCGTTCGATACTTTCTACCCCTTGCAAGATGGCGTGAACGGCACCAGCGGCGTGCGATATCTCGACACCGGCGGTGTAACGCCCTTGTTACCACTGGGGGTCGAGGCAGCACCGGTCGTCTTGCTGTTCTCGCCGTCGGGAGCACTCGATCGGGTCTATAGCTATCAGGCATTTTTGGGCAACGCCTCGGCCGGTACGCCGCCTGATGCGGCGTTTGGGTTCGGCAGCCGCACGGTGACCAGCCTGGTGTATTTATTGTTGTCGCGTCGCGACCAGGTGCCGTTGCGGTCGGCGCTTGTGAACACCTCTTGGGCAAGAACGTTGCGCCGGCCCGGCACGCAAGATTGGAACATCTCCTGGAAAGATGTCGGCAACTTGTGGCTGACCGTTTCGCCCACCAGTGGCCGGGTGGCGGTCAACCCGGTGTCGCCCCCTGAGCCGGGGCTCGAGGCGCAGATCAATCCGACCACGCGACCGTTGGAGTGGATTTACGCCGGGCTGAACAACTCGCGGAAGCTGGCCCAAGAGGCCGTGACGCTGGGGGGTCGATAGCCATGGCAACCGGTCACCGTAGCGCGCCACCATCGCAGGCCCTGTGGTCCGCTCGCCCAGCGCGGTCGGGCATCACGCTGCTCGAGGTATTGATCTCGATCTTCGTGCTGTCGGTGGGGTTGTTTGGCGTGGCCGCTCTGATTCCGGTGGGCCGGCAGCAGATCGAACAAGGGTCGAAATACGATCGAGCTGCCACGGCCTCGCGCGCCGCAATGAGCGAACTTTTGGCCCGCGACTGGCTGTCGCCCGACATGTGGATGAACTACCAAGGCAATGCCTATGGGCCGGTTTCTAGCGGCGCGGCGTTCCCGCCCGTGCTGCCGTATACGCAACCGGCCGCCTGGCCCGACATGGATGAACCGACCGGAACGTTGCCGGTGGGCACGCCGGGCGTGAACGCGCTGGGGCAGCTTACCTCGCCGATCACGGCGGGGAATTCGGTCTGCATCGACCCCTTGTTCCTGGCGGCGGTTCCCAACGTGCTGGCTGGCGCGGCGTTTCCCGTGGTGCAATTCAACGACCCTGACCAAGACGACGACAACGACGACGATCTGACCAACGGCGATATCTGGCCCAACCCGCCGCGCATGCAGCGGGCCACGGTGCGGGGGTGGGCGCCGGGGCAGGCCTTCGTCTCGCCACCGGCGTTGGGGCTGCCGATCGCGCGGCGGCAGATGACCTGGCAAGATGAAATGGTGTTCAACTTGCCTACGGACGGCACCCGGCGGCCCGAATGGCAGGGCGAATTGGCCCAGGGGGCCGGCAGCATGCTGCGCCAACAAACGGCCGGCGATTACACCTGGTTTGCCACGGTGACCCCCAGCCCTGGCGAAGCGAGCAACTCGCCCGATGCGATGCGCACTTTTACCGTAGCCACGGTGGTGGTTTACAAGCGCGACCTGGCCTATTGGGCGCGCGAGGGGGCGGGCGCGGTCGGCGTGCGGCCGCCGCCCAAAGAGCGCATGCTCTATTGCAATTTCTTGTGGGGCAGTCAGGCGGGCGGCGAGGTGGAACTGATTCTGCCGATCGTGGCGGGCGACGCCAACACCAACCCTGGCCGGCCCGACCGCAGCGACATGCCCAAGATCCGGCCCGGGCAATGGATCATGCTGGCCGGTTGGACCCAGCCCGACCCGCTGGTTCCCGTGTTGCCGCCGGTGCGGCGCGCGGTTTACAAGTGGTATCGCGTGGCCGCGGTGGGGCCGCTGCCGATTTATAACGATCCGACCAAAGATTTCTTCAACCCGGTACGCGACCCGTTGTCGACGCCCATCAATTTCCCGAATGGCAGTTGGTCGCAAGAAATCACGCTGCAAGGGGCCGACTGGAATCAGGCCAGTGTGGAGATCGACCTACCAGGACTTATCCCGCCGTTTGGCACCTATGCGGTCATCGTCGACGGCGTGGTGGGAGTGTATGAAACGACGCTCACGCTTCGGCCCTAGGCCGAGGCCGTGCAGCGAGCGGTGTTCGGGGCGCGGGTTTCGCAGCAACACGACACGGCGGTCGCGGCCAGCGATCGCATGGGATTGGCCGGAGCAAGCCGGCCGACCGAAGGCAGTGAATTTCCATGACACTAAGTCAAATCATGACTCGACAATCGCCCCGCGACCTCGCGCCCCGCGACCTCGCACCACGCCGCGCGCCCAGTACCCCACGGCACGGCGTGATCTTGCTGGTGGTGTTGGCGCTGTTGAGCTTGTTCGCCGTGGTGGGGCTGACCTATGTGTTGGTGGCGGCGCAGTTCCGACGCACGGCCCGGGCGGGGGCGGCGGCCACGCTGCGGCGCGAATCGCCCGAGCGGCTGCTCGACGAGGCGGCGCTACAGGTGTTCGTGGGCACGCGCAGCTCGGCCTCGGTGCTGGGCCCGCACAGCCTGCTGGAAGACTTGTATGGCAACGACGGCCTGCCGGGTCGCGTGGCGGCGTGGAACCAAACGATCGGCAATGAAATCGTCGAACTGTCGATCACGCACGACCTAGGGCCCGACGGCCAGACAGGCGACGCCGGTATCGACGACGACGGCAACGGCACCACCGACAACGATCCCCTGGAAATTGGCTGGCAAGGGACCGACGACGTGGTATTCGGGCCGGATGGCGCGCCGGGCTATGTCGGGTTCAACGACGACGACGATTTGCTCGTCGACAGCCCAGCGTCGAATTATGATGCGCCCAATGGCGACATCGACTGGCTTGCTGGCACATCGGCGCCCGATGTGACCGAGTGGATGGCGCGCGACTGCGACGACTATCGCTTGGCCGATGTCGATGGCACCTACAACGGACGTGTGTTGACCTTTGTCGATGGCCCGGCCGCGGGGCAATCGGTGCGGATTACCGGCTATGCGGCGCCGGCCGTGCCGTTGACACTCGACTCGGTCGGTACACTGCGCGTGTTGGCGCCGTACGGGGTCGACCCCACGACCCTGGCGGGAAGCCGGTTCTGGATCAATGGCCGGCCGCTGAACGGCACGGGCTTTGGCCTGAGCACACAGCAACGCGAGGCGTTTTCGCAAGCGGCCATCTCGTCGGAATTGGGTGCGCAAGAATTCTTCTCCGGAACGTTTTGGCAGCGAGCGCTGTTGCCGAATCCGCGCGCGTTCGCACCGCTCTTAGGCGGTGCGGTAGCAGGTTTGGATCGCTATGTCGATCCGGCCGGATTGGGCGGCGCCGACGAGGATTACGATGCCGTCGACTATCAGAACATGCTGTTGGCAATGCGGCGCTCGCTCGACCCGACACAGAACCTGGCGCCGGTGGTCGAGATGCCTTCGCTGCATCGGCCCGACCTGATTCTCTATCAGTTGAATATTCTGGCCGCAGATATTCAAACCAACTACCTACTGTACAACCTGTCTTCGGCGCCGACGCCCGACGAATTGTATTTATTGCTTTCGCGCCCCGACTATTACGCGGCGAACCCGCTGCCGATGGCGGGCCAACTCAGTGTGGCGAGTGCCCTGAAGATCATGGCCCTCAAACGGCGCATCATTTTGCGCCCGCTGCCGGAAGACCACCCCAACTTCACCGGCAGCAACCCCAGCTTCAACGCCGCGCTGCCCATACCGCCAGGTGCCGCCAGCAACCTGGAATCGATCCGCGCGTTGTGGTACGTCAACGGGCGTGGCGATGGCACGACGAACCCCATTTCCAATGCGCTGGCGCCGCAGTGGGACGTCGACAACGACGGCGACGGCGTGGCCGACAGCATCTGGGTCGACGTCGGATTGCCGATCCAGACCTCGCGCGATGGGCGGCGCTACAAGCCATTGGCCGCGTATCTGTGCGTCGACATGGATGGCAAACTGAATCTGAACGCGCACGGCAATCCGAACCATTTGGCGGCGACGAACAACTTCCTGGCCCCCTTTGCCGATGGCTCGAACGTGCAGGCACTGGCGCCCGGCACGTTGGGCCAAGGCTACGGTCCGGCCGACGTGAATTTGGCGCCGCTGGTGACCGATTTGACCGAACTAACGCAATTGTTTCATGGCGTGCAAGGCGTGATGGATGGTCGGTACGGCGAGGCGTTGCGCGCGGACTTGGCGCCAGCGATAACGACCGAATCGAGACCCGGATCGGGAAGAACGGCGCTTTCGACCGACGTGGTCGACGAGAATCTTGATAGCCTGTTCGAGTTGGATGCTGACCCGACCAACATCGGCACGCTGTTTGGCGGACGGATGCCTTATCGATACCAGACCATGTTGTCGGGTGGCGCGCTGACAAATCTGGGCGCGTTTGGCACGCCGCCCGACGTGGATGGCGACGGTCTGGTGGCGCTCGATATCGCTGGCCAGGCGATGTACTTGGGTCCGGTCGACGGTTCGAATGTGCCGATTCCGGACCAGGGCTACGGCGAAGATTTCGAACGGCTCGACGATCCGTACGAGTTGGATCTGGGATTGAGCCAGCGCTACGCCAGCGTGGTTTCCGGGGCCCAGGTGACTACCCGCGACGCCCCCATTACGCCGGTCGAGTTAGAGCGACTGCTGCGTGCGTACGACGTCGATGCCTCGGCGCTTGCCGGCCGGTTGATAACACTGGCCCCCACCCTGGCGAACGACCCCCGGGCGCGTAACCTGGTGACCACTGAAAGCTACGACCTGCCGGTGCCGGCGGTGGCGCCGCCGGTCGACGACATGCAAGACGCCACCGACCCGGAAAAACGAGTTTTCGACATTGCGCGGCCTGGC
>CAYSXM010000304.1:0-5825 GCA_964434905.1 uncultured Pirellulales bacterium
GTTGACATCCAACTCGTTGCCAGTGATCCGGGTCCATAAATCACCCGCCGCTCCGGCCAGTTGTAGCAAACTACCGCGAGCGACACCCCAGGGGCGGCGGGCGCCGGTAACTTCGGCGAAGATGGTCCAGGCCTCGAAATAGGAAAGCGGTTCTCCCGACAGAATGTAGCGTCGGCCGCGAATTCCACGTTCGGCGGCCGAAATGATTCCCTGGGCCACGTCGCGCACATCGCAAAAATCGTTGCCACCGGGCGGGGCCATGTAGCCTCTGCCCCGGGCGACTTCGAGCAGCATTCGCCCGGAGGAAGGCTTCCAATCCCAGGGGCCAATGACATAGCAAGGGTTGACGATGACCCCGTCGAGCCCGAGTTCGATTTCATCGCGAACGGCTTGTTCGGCCTCGCGTTTGGTAATGACGTAGGGGCAGAGAACATGACCGTCGGTCGAGGAGTCCTCGTTGCTGGGATTGTCTCGGCTTTGAATGCCCAGCGCGTCGACACTCGAAACGTGAACGAGCCTCGCGCCGGCTTGCCTGGCGGCGCGTGCGACGTTGCGCGTACCGGATACATTGGTGGCGCGCTGTTCAGCCAGACCGCTCCAACCGATGTGCACTCGGGCAGCGGAATGCAGCACGCGACCGACACCAGCGGCGGCCCGCTCGACCACGGCATAGTCGCGGACATCGCCGTAAACAATTTGGACATCAAGACCTTCGAGCGGGCGTTCGTCGGCCCCCAAGCGAACCAGTACCCGCACCCGGTCTCCGCGATCCAACAACAGCCTCAGCAGGTTGTTACCAACCAACCCGGTAGCGCCAGTAAGTAGCGTATCCATCCGCGTTCGCCGTTCCGTCTATCGACTTGCCAGGTGTTGCTGATCGGTGATCAACTAAGCATATCGGTCGGTTCAAAACGCTCAAGGAAGCGGAGGCGATTTTGAGACAATTTCGGCCAATAGCGTGTGTAACGTCCCTGGAGATGGTCTCGGCCGTTCGCGTCGGCTAGGGATGCGATGCCACGCCGGCGACCCCGGTGGGTGTGTCACAACTAGTGCCGAGTTGAGAGTGGAAGTTGGCGCGTTCTCTGCATCCGCAAATGAAGCCCTGTTGCGGCTCGAAAACGGGCAGTGAGATGACGGAATCGCTGGCAGCAAATCGGCAGGGAATTTGACTATCCGCCGCTGGGGTCCATGCTTGTGGCGAGCGACCTGCCCAGCGCGAGTCGCAGGAAGTGCCGCAACAATTGCCCCCCAGAGAACCCCCGCAATGGACGAATGGATAAACTGGGGCGGTTGGTTGGCTGCCGCGGTGGGGCTGTTTGCGGCGATGCAAGTGGCGATTGGATTTCTGGTTGGCGGCCGGCTGCGTCGCAACACAGCAGCCCAGCGCGAATAGAACCGCGCTAAAGAAGTTGCTTCAATTGAGCGGCAAGCACGTGCGCCAGACCCCAGAGTGAGGGTAACATGGCAATACGGGCCGACGACCATTGCAAGCCCGCAAAGAAGTCGCTGCCGACGTCAATCAATAGAAAAGATCATGGTAGTTCGGTCCGTCGAACTACCATGATCTCTATCCTGAAACGGGCCGCTGGGGCGCGGCTCGCTCTCCCGGTACCGATCGGTACAACTGGTATCGACCACGGGCTGGCTGGCCCTCTAGTCGAACCCGCGAGCGGTTTTAGTTCCCTGGAACCATGGCCGGCAGTCGGTGGGGCCACGCTCTTGAGAACAACGTGTCGCGCCCCTGCCAGACGTTGAGAGTGTACGTGCCACAGCGAGGCCATGTTCGGCCAGGAGCGCACAAAGCGACGAGCGCCGGTTTCCCAGCGCTCGTCGCCGTGGTGGATTTGTCGGAGTCCATCGCGCGACCTCCCCAGGCGCACTCCGGGTCCGACAGATCGACGTGTGTTCGAGTTTGCCGAATCGGCAAGATGTGCGACAGCTAGTTGGTGCCTCCGTGGGGTGCTAGGCAGTACGTTCGGGGCCTTCGGTCGAATCGTCTGCTCGCTTCAGCTCGTCGCCGGCCGGTTCGGCAGGCACGTCGATGGCACCGGGGCCGAGGCGCGGTCCCAAGATTGGACCGGGTGTTCCCGACTCGGCGGGGGCCAGGAGGTTGGGCGCAGTCGGCGGAGTGTTGGCGGTCGTTGCATCGGTGCCCGCATCACCTGCCAGGGGTCGCGGTTTCCACGACGATCGCTGGCCTGGAAGGTAGCCCTCGCCGGGCGCCGCTTCGGCTGGCGAAACTTCAGTCGGCGGTGGCACCGTTGTGTCTTGGTAGATGGCGCCCGACATGTCGGTGGGGGTGCCGTATTCCACCGCGGGGTAACCCGCGTCGGTGTATTGCTGACCTTCCCACGAAGCATCGTACGAGTTTTCACACTCTAGGGTGTCGTCGCATCCATGATGGCCGCCGACCAGATGCCGGACATGGCCCCAGAAATTTCGCCATCCGTCGCCCAAGGTCCAATGCGGTCTGCAAGGATCTTCGCAAGCGTATGGATCACAGTTGTGGCCGCGCCCCCACAACCAGCCAAACAGTCCACGGTGGTGGCAGTGGCTGTCGTCGCCACAAGCATCCCAGCAGTCGTGGGGCATTTCGCCACAGTTCTCGGGACCTTGTTCCGAGCAGCCCTCCGCGGCATGAAAATCGGTTCCCAAGACCGGTTCGCCGCCGGGTGCACTATAAATGGGCGAGCTACCCGGTGGCACAAAGGTCGGCGGGTCGTTGGGCACACCGGCGCGAGGCAGCGCGTCGTCTGCGGGCAAGCCTGAGTCGGCTGGGGCCGAGAATCTGCGTGGTTGCGAGTTTGCAGCCGGGACGACCAGTTCCTCGGCGTTGGGCTGGTGCACGGCTACGGCGCGTGCCGCGGTGCGCTTGGCGGCGTGGGACACCGATAGCGATTCGCCAACCACGGTGGCCTGCCGGGGAATGCGTGCCGAGGTCGTGGCAGTAGGAGCGCCCGCGGCGTGTTGCTCGAACAGGTCGCGTGCCTGGACCCCGCCACACCAGACCAAGGACCCGAGAGCCAGGGCGAGCGCACTCTTGCGTAGCATTTCAACTTGCTCCAGAACTAACCAGGAATTGTCCGCGGTTGGAAAGCGCCGTGGATTCCGACGGGCATCAACCAGCGAGCGAGGAACTTGAACGGTGGCGACGACTTGTGGGACTGGGTAAACATGGCTGACTTTTCGCAACGAGGCAAACCGCGACGTGGCATTTTGGCATCTTCCGCTGTGGCCGGTGCTCGGTGCGCCGTCACAACCGCTATAACTGGTGCTGGCCGCAGTGGCCGGCCGCAGCCTATGATGCGGCGGTCGCGGAGATGCGGTGTGGCGAGCGGTTTGATGGGTTCCAAGCAGTGGGAACCGCGCGGCGCTCTGCATCTCTTTAGAAAACCAGCGCGATGTCGACCCTGGTGATGTGGCCGCAGGTTATCGTGGTGGCGCTGGCAGCGGCCACCGCGGTGGGGCTTGCGCGATGCTATGACCAGGTGCGTGGTACCACGCTGACCGCGGCGTGGGTCTGGGGGTGGGCAGCGTGGGCGCTGGGTAGCGCGGCGGCGTTTTGGAGCGTGGACCAATCGGGTTCCGCGGTTGACCATGCGCGCTATTTGGCGGCGGTGGGCAGTTTTGGGCCACCGATGGCGGTGTTCGGCGCGAAGCGCCCCCAACATCGGGCCTGGAGTTGGATCGTGGCCTCGTTGATGCTCGTTCTGTGTTTGCCCAGCGGCTCGGCCTGGCTATATCATCCGCGTGGCGCCTTCGAATGGCATGGGGCCTGGCAAGTATTCTTGGCCGTTCTGGTTCTACTATCCGGCGGCAACTACCTAGGCACGCGCCTGGCGTTGCCGGGGCTGCTGTATGCGTTCGGTCAAGCGTTGTTATTGGGCTGGCCAGCCGTGCCAGAAAGTTGGGGAGGTGGCCGCACAACCTGGCAGTTGGCCGGAGTGTCGATGGCGCTGGCAGCGCTGGGGGCCTCGGGGATGTCTGCAACAAGCCGCGAGGGACGGGACCCGCTGGCCCGACTGTGGCTCGATTTTCGCGATCGCTTTGGCGTGGTGTGGGCTCTGAGGGTAGCCGAGCGGGTGAACAGCACCCTGCACAGCCAAAATAGGACGATCAGGCTGGCCTGGCATGGCCCCGAGACAACCGCCAGGGTTGCGGGAGGCGCATTGCCGGCCGACTCGGCAGGTTACGCCGAGTTGGATCAAACGCTGCGGACGTTGCTGGCCCGATTCGTTAGCAACGACTGGGTATCGCGGCGATGTGACAAGTCGTAGGTTACAGTGGGGTTGGCCGAGCCGATTGCCGTGGTGTTCGGCCGTCGCCGAACGCTCTGAGGGCACCTCGCAGACATGGCATCCGAGTCGCAAGCACCAATGTCGCACCGCGCGCCCGAAGAGATGCAGCAGCGCTTGTTGGGGCTGACGAACCTGTTGCACGTGACGCGCCTGGTGGCGGCGGAAATCGACCCCGAGCGGGTGCTGGAAACGGTTGCGGAGGCAGCCCGCGTGGCGCTCGATTGCGATCGGGCGAGCGTATTTCAATACGATCCGGCCAATGAGCAGCTTTTCACGCGAGTGGTCACGGCGTTGGAAATAGCCGAGATTCGCACGCAAGTTGGGCGGGGTATCACGGGGCATGTGGCAGCCACTCGGCAATTGATCACCGTGCTGGAACCGCAGACCGATGCGCGGTGGAATTCCTCGATCGATCGTGCGACCGGTTATCACACGCGAAACCTGATGGCAGCACCACTTGTTTCGCCGACGGATGGCAGTTTGTTGGGCGTGCTGGAGTTAATCAACAAGCAGACTGGCGATTTCTCCGCCTTCGACGAAGAATTGGTCGAGGCTTTCAGCCAGCATGCCGCGGTGGCCCTGGACCGCGCGCGGTTGGTCGAGGTGCTGCGCAAGCGAAACGAGGTAGAAGCGGCGCTGACCGTGGCGCGCGACATTCAGCGTGGTTTCATGCCTCGTCGGCTGCCCGAGGTGAACGGCTACGAGCTGGCGTCGTGGTGGTTTCCCAATCAGGCAGTGGGGGGAGATTATTGCGATGTGTTTCCACTGTGCGATGGGCGCTGGGCCTTGGTCATGGCCGACGTCAGTGGCCATGGACTGGGACCGAGCCTGTTGATGGCTTCGGTGCGTGCCGCGTTGCGGGCCTTGGCGATCGAGCACAGCCGCCCCGACACGCTGCTGGGGCTGTTGGCCAGATCGCTCGAGCATGACCTATACGACGGCCGGTTCATCACCATGATCGTGGCGGTGCTCGACACCGCGGCACAGAACTTGGCATTTGCCAACGCGGGACACGGTCCAGCGCTGGTGTACGCGGCGGCGGCGGATACGTTTCATACTTTGCGCGCCACGGGCATGCCATTGGGCGTGCTGCACGACACGGAGTACCCGCTGGGTTGCGAGCGAAAACTGGGTCCTGGCGACCTGGTGTTGTTGTGCACCGATGGCATCATCGAGGCGCTGAACGAGGCAGATGAACCGTTTGGGCAACGGAGGTTAGAACGGTTGGTGGCTCAGCACGCCACGGAACCAGTGGCTGAGATTGTGGCTAGCGTGGCGCGCGAAGTGACGGCGCATTATGTGGGCGAGAGCCCACCGGACGATTTGACGATTCTGATCGCGCGGCGCAATCGGTAACTATTTCTGAGCCTAGGGCGGCCAGGCCGGGATCTATTCGTCTTCGCTGCGTAGTTTGGCCAGCACGCTGTAGTCTTCCAAGGTCGAAGTGTCGCCAGCGGTCTCGCGGCCCGAGGCGATGTCGCGTAGCAGCCGGCGCATGATCTTGCCGCTGCGTGTTTTGGGCAGCGC
>CAYSXM010000305.1:0-5803 GCA_964434905.1 uncultured Pirellulales bacterium
AGCTGCTGACCGATGCCGATGAATTCGATGCACAGCACCCTCACGATGGCGGTCTCGAGGCGTTTCTAGAGCGTTCGGCGTTGGTATCCGATGTCGACGCCTGGAGCCAGGAAGACGACCGAGTGACCCTGATGACGCTGCACGCCGCGAAGGGCTTGGAATTCCCGGTGGTGTTTCTCGTCGCCCTGGAAGAAGGACTGATTCCTCACGACCGCGCCAAGGAAAACGCCGGCGAATTGGAGGAGGAACGAAGGCTGCTATTCGTGGGCCTGACTCGCGCTCGCGAAGAGTTATATCTGTCGCGCGCCGTGCGCCGCGAGTTCCGAGGCCAGTTTCGCATGACGGTGCCCAGCCGTTTTCAAGTCGAACTGCCCCGAGAAGAGCTCGATTTTGAGCAGCAAGAAGAGTCGGCCGACGCTCGGGAATCGCTGCACGACGAGGCACGGGGGCCCGCGCAGCACGCGCCGCGCCGAACTTCCATCGGAGCCGACGCATCGTCGCGCATGCTGACCACCGCTGCCGATCTGGTGGGGCAGCGCGTGGCCATGCCGCGCGTGGCTCCGGATCAATTTCACCAGGGCCAGCAGGTGCGACACCCGGAATATGGCCTAGGGCGTGTCGTGCAGCTAAGTGGTAGCGATGCACTACGCTGTGCTACGGTGTTTTTTGAGTCGGCGGTAGGCGAAAAGAAGTTCATATTGGTGCATAGCGTGTTGGTGCCGGTCGACGACACCTGACGCCGGATGATTCAGGTAGGTTGTCGCGAAGAGTCGAAGGCATTCTGGCAGCCAGGAAAAACGCAGTCGTCCTGCGCCGCGTGTGGGTGAGTACCTGGGTCAGAGGCGATGGTGGTTGCACACCGCATTCGCGACACCTCGGCTTCGCAACAAAAGACAAGAAAAAGTCGGGCTTAGTAGAGGTCGATAGTGGGCGAGTATCCACGCATCGGACAGTTTCACGATGTCGCGGCATTGATCCGGCGACTTGCATCGTGTGGCCAGCCACTTCCTTGCGATGCGCGGGTCATGTCGGCCGCCGAGGGCTCGCCCTTGGCAGCGCCATGCCAGGTCGCTGACTTCCGGGTGGGCAACCGTTGGTGCATTCAGCCCATGGAGGGTTGGGACGGAGAGCTGGACGGCAACCCCTCGGAACTCACCCGGCGCCGCTGGCAACGATTCGGCGCCAGTGGCGCCAAGCTGATTTGGGGCGGCGAAGCGGTGGCAGTCGAACCCTTGGGGCGCGCCAACCCTCGGCAATTGTGGGCCCATCGTGGGTCGGCGGTCGGGCTGGGACAATTGCTCGCGTCATTGCGAGCCGCGCACCGCGAACGATTCGATACCGACGCCGATCTTCTGGTGGGGTTGCAACTGACCCACTCCGGCCGCTTCGCGCGTCCCCATGGCCAACAGCTCGAGCCACGCCTGGCCCATCGGCATCCATTGCTCGACGAGAAATTCGGGCTGCCGTCCGACAACCCCGTGCTAGTGTGGAGCGACGCGGAACTTGATGACCTGCTGGGGCGATTCGTCGATGCCGCGAGGCTGGCGCAAGAACTGGGCTTTCAATTTGTCGACATCAAGGCCTGTCATGGCTACCTAATTCACGAATTGCTGGGTGCGCATACCAGGCCCGGGCGATATGGCGGCGACTATGCGGGCCGCACGCGGTTCTTGCGCTCTGCGCTGCGCGCGGTGCGCACGGAGTGCCCAAGCCTGATGCTCGGCGTTCGTCTGAGTGCGATCGACTGCGTGCCATACACCGCCATCGGCCAGCAGGGCCACCCGATGCCGTTTGCGCACCTGCTGCCTTATCGCTGGGGCTTCGGTGTCGATCCGCGGAACCCGTTAGTGGGCCAGATGTCGGAAGCTTTACAACTGGTGAGTGATCTGGCCGACGACGGCGTGGCACTGGTCAACGTCTCTGTCGGCAGCCCCTATTACAACCACCACTGGCAGCGTCCCGCCGCGTTTCCGCCCAGCGATGGTTATGCAGCCCCCGAAGATCCACTGCTAGGCGTGGCACGGCAAATTCAAGTCGCGCGCGAAGTCAAGCAAGCCCTGCCGCGGATGGTGGTCGTGGGTACCGGTTACAGCTATCTGCAAGACTTCCTGCCTCATGTCGCACAAGGCGTGGTCCGCGCCGGCTGGGTCGATTTCGTGGGCCTGGGCCGGATGGTGCTTTCGTATCCCGAGTTACCCACCGACTGCCTCGTGCGTGGCTCGCTGGTGCGCAAGCGTATTTGTCGCACCTTTAGCGACTGCACCTCTGGCCCGCGACTGGGATTGGTATCAGGGTGCTTCCCTCTCGACCCGTTTTACAAGGCGCGGCCCGAGGCAGCCGCGTTGCGCGCCGCGAAATCGTTGGGAAATAACTCCCAGGCGGCCCCGGGCAGCGACCAGCACGGCGCCCCTTGACCGGGCTGGCTCAGTTCGCGGCGGCCGTACGTGTGGGCGACTGCGATGGCCCCGCTTGCTCCAACGCGTCGATCACCTGCCGTTTGGTGATCAGATCGCGAAGTACGACGGGCTCTCGCGGCGTGGCCGCTGGAAAAATCGCACACAGCGGCACCGAACGGCTGCGCAGCAATTCCAGCAACGACTTGATTTCGGGCGAGTCGTCGGTGTAGTCCGCCTTCATGGCGATAACCCGATTGGCGGTTACTACACGACTGACCTCCGGTGTGTTCAAGGCGAATCGCTCGTTGGCCTTGCAGGTCAGACACCAGTCGGCGGTGAAGTCGACCAACACGGTCTGACCGTCGGCAGTCAACGAGGCGAGTTCGGTTGCCGAAAACGGCCGCCAGGCCAGCACTTCGCCGGCACCCGGTGTCAGTTGGGAAAAACCCACCCAACCTGCCGCCGCGGCCGTCAGGCCCCCACCGACCCAGGCCAAGATCTTCTGCGCGGGCGGAGCCCACGCCGATGTTTTCCCGATCCACCAGCAGGCGAACCACACTCCGACCAAAAGCGCCAGCGTTGCGGTCAGGTAGTCGCGGTGGATAATCGTGAACAAGTACACCACCGTGCCCAACAGCACGAAGCCCATCAGGTGCTTGAAGGTTTCCATCCAGGCCCCAGGCTTGGGCAAAAAACGAATCAGCGAGGGAAATGCTCCGATCAGCAGATAGGGGCTGGCCATGCCCAGGCCGATTGCCAAAAAGACTAGAAACGTTTGGTAGGGCGGCACGCGCAGCGTATACCCCAGCACTGGTCCGAGAAACGGGCCGCTACAGGGCGTGGCTAGCAGTGTACTCAGCATGCCCTTGGCCAACGCTCCGCCTGCCCCCTCGCGAGCAGCCAAGTCGCCAGCGGCGCCCGAGCCCACAAATCCGGGAATGGGAATTTCCCACACGCCGAGAAAGCTCAACCCCATCGCAAACACCAGCACGGTCATTGCCACGTTGAACGGCGTACTTTGGAATTGCTCTCCCCACCCCAGGTTCGATTCGCGCAGACCCAAATGCGCCGCGCTGGCCAGCGTGGCCAACACCAGGAACACGCTCACCACCCCGGCCGAATACCATAGGTTGAGCACCAGCACGCGCGACCGACGTTCGCCACTTTGCCGCACAAACGCCAAGAGCTTCAGCCCCACCACAGGCAACACGCAGGGCATGAAATTCAACAGGAAACCTCCCACGAGTGCCGCGGCAATCACCGCCAGCAGCGACGACGTGTCTTGTTCACGAAACTCTCGCGGCGTCAATCCGGCAAACAGTTGACTCACTCCCGCGGCCGACTCCGTCTCAAACGCGGGAGTCTGCATGCCCGATGGCAACGATGGTTGAACATCGCCCGCGGCCAATGCGGCTTGCGCAACGTCGGCATACTTGCCTGGCGTGAAGACTACCCCCCCCAGTCGAACGGCATCGCCTTCGACCACGATCTCCGCGGTGAAGCGAGTTGCCAACGGCGGTTCGCACGAAGTCGCGGTGCAGGCTTGATATCCCAATTGGCCGCGCAGCGCTTGCGGACCACTCGAACCCTCGGCGATTTCGATTGGCACGGTCCAGGTAACACGCCCTGGGTAATAGCGTACGGCGGGCCCGCCCTCGGGCGAAGGTTCCTCCACCACACGCGCATTGGCCACGGGTCTGCCCAGCGTCCAATCGTGCGGATTTTCGAGCACGATCAACGTTGGTTTAGATATTCCCTTCGATTCGCGATCGGCCAATGCGTATACGTGGAAGCCGGCGCTCGGCTCGGCAATCAGATGCAGTTCCAGACTGCGCGCCCCCGAGGTACCGCGCACCAATTGGCCACGAATCAGGGTATGTGTTCCCGGCCGCTGGTAACTGCCGACCGAACCGGATGCCGGGGGCAAGGGCCTGGTGCCCGGCGTAGGTTTCCTGGCCGTGGGGGGGGCCGAGGAACTCGCTGCCAGTTTTGTAGCCAACTCGTTGGCGTCGGACGGCGCCATGCGCGCCGAGAACGCCAATTGAGTCGGTGCCAAACAACTGGTATCGGTACACGGCTGAGTCGTTACGCTGCCCGACACCGTCAACGCCAACGGCCCTTCGGACCGCGGAACCAGCAGGGTGCCAGTCCAGGTGACACGCTCGGCGTGTGTTTCGACCTGCAAATTGTCGAAAGCTGCTTCCCGCTGGCGGTGCGGCTCTGGTCGAGCGACAAACGCACCCTCGACCACAACGCTCGCCGGCTGCGTGATGGTGATACTGGTTCTGACCGGTCCACCTGGGGGCTGCGTCAGCGAATAGACGTGCCAGGCGGGAGCAATTTCCGCCACCACTTCCAACGACAATCGATATCCCTCTGCGTCGTTCGGGCTGTCTGTCGGCAGCAATCTGGCCGAAACTGTCACGGGGTTTTCGGCCGGTTGAATTGCACTCGACGAACCGTCCACCAGGTCGGCCAGGCCCGCACCGCCCGTTGGCCCCGGCTGCTTCGCGGGGATCGAAGCCGGCCAAACGAGCGCTAGCAAGCACCCGGCGCAAAGCATCCGAACCCGGCCGTGGAAAAAACGCGACGGAATCATAGGCATCGGTATCGCTCAGCTAAGACGACGCAAGGTGTTGCCACAACACGGCCTATCTTACGGGGGCCAGAATTCTTACGACAACGTGAGTCGGGCATCGCAATCGCCGTGGGCTCTGGCCAATCAGCGTTGTCAATCTCGGTTCGCCAGGCAATCGACGGCTGGGCGCCGCGCCGGGTAACAGATATTACCGCAGCCGTGGTGGCCCAGCGCGCCGCGTCGACCAGCGAGAGCCCTTCGGCTAGTGCCACGGCCAGGGCACCATTGAACGCGTCGCCGGCCGCCGTGGTGTCGACCGCCGATACTCGTGGCGCGGGCACAAGCATTGCCTGTTGATCAATCACCACCGAACCCTGGGGACCCAGCGTGACCACCACCGCGCCGCAACCCAGTTGCTGCAACCGGCGCCCCGCCTGAACGGCCTCGGTCGGGCCGGTCACGCGAATTCCGGCCAACTCGGCCGCTTCGTGTTCGTTTGGCGTAAGTATGTCGACCAGGGACAGCACGCTTGCCTGTGCCAGTTCTTGTTTGGCGGGCGCGGGGTTCAATACGGTGCGCACACGGTTCGCGCGCGCCGAACGCAGGCCCCGCAGCACGGCAGCGGTGGGCGACTCGAGCGACGCCAGAAATGTGCTGGTCGACTGCCAGATTTCTTGAGGCAACGATTCCACATCGCTGGGTTCGAGCAACCCATTGGCGCCTGGCGCCACGCTGATTAGGTTCTCGCCGAGCTGAGCGATCAAGATGAGCGCAACCCCGGTCGAGGCCAGGGGCGCGGTGCGAATCCATCGCAGGTCGATCGGTTGCT
>CAYSXM010000306.1:0-5799 GCA_964434905.1 uncultured Pirellulales bacterium
CATGGCCCCGGAAATTTCTTCCTCGCCAATGGCCTCGGGTGCTAGCTGGCCAGCCGCCACGCGGCGCGCCAGCGACTGCACGGCGTCGCAAATCTCGGCGCGCGAACCGTAGTTGATGGCCAAGCACAAGGTGAGCCCCGTGTTATTGGCGCTGAGCGCGATCGAGCGATCCATTTCCGCCTGGACCGATGCAGGAATCCGGTCGCGCCGGCCTATCACCCGCAGCCGAATGTTCTCGCGCTGGATTGTAGTTCGCTCCTCGATCATGTACTGCTCGAGGAGCCGCATCAAGAATTCGACCTCCAACGGTGGTCGCTTCCAGTTCTCCGTTGAAAAGCTATACAGTGTCAGTTGCCCGAGATTCAACCGGGCGCATTCCTCGGTAATTCGGCGTACCGACTCGACACCGCGGCGGTGCCCTTCGATGCGGGGAAACCCCTGGCGCTCAGCCCACCGGCCGTTGCCATCCATGACCACCGCGACATGCCGTGGCAGGCGAGCAACCCCAGGCAGATTGGCCAGGGCCGTGGAAGTGTCGCTTGTCTCGACCAAGTTTTTTCTTCCTCGCCCGTCGCCGGCAGCCCACGCATCGCCCGGCACGGCTACCCCACGCCGAAACCCTGTACCGTGAACCCCAGGTAACCGGCTCCCGGCACCAAGGGCCTATACCCCGGCCAGCGCCGCCGGAGAACGGTCCGCGGCCGTAAAAATGGTTTGCTCTCGATCGGGGCCGACCGACACGATTTCCACCGGGCGACCGATCAGTTCTCCCAACCGTGCCAGATAAGCCCGGGCCTTGGCCGGCAGGTCGGCATACCGTCGGACGCCAGAGATTTCCGTGCCCCAGCCGGGCAGCGTTTCGTATACCGGTTCTGCCTGCCGCAGGTCGTCGACATGGCTGGGAAACTGTGTCAATTCGCGCCCGCCAAGACGATAGGCGGTGCAGATTTTTATTTCCGGCGTCGCTCCCAGCACATCCAGCAACATCACCGCTAGCGAATCGACTCCGCTCAGCCGGGCGGTGTAGCGCACTGCCACGGCGTCGAACCAGCCGCAGCGCCGCGGGCGGCGTGTGACCGTACCGTATTCATTGCCTCGCTCGCGCAACTGCTGGCCCGTGGCGTTATCCTGCTCGGTCGGGAAGGGCCCGCCCCCAACGCGTGTGGAATAGGCCTTGATTACGCCCAGCGTCTTGGTCAGGTACCGTCCCGGCACCCCGGACCCGCTGGGAATACCCACGCCCGAGCTGTTACTGCTGGTCACATAAGGAAACGTGCCATGATCAACATCGAGCAGCGCGCCCTGGGCCCCTTCGAACAACACGTCGCGGCCTTGCTCCATCGACGACAGCAAGTACTCGGTGGTGTCGGCCACATGGGGCGCGAGCCGGTCGGCATAGCGCGAATATTCTTCAAAGATCTTGGCCGGGTCGAGCGGCTGGTATTCCGCGCCGAACAACGCCTGAAACCACTCGTTTTTTGCCGCGCAGATATGCGTGATGCGGTCGCGCAAACTCGGCCGGAACAATTCGCCCAAACGAATGGCGTGCGTGCGACCAACTTTGTCCTTGTAGCAGGGGCCGATGCCGCGCATGGTGGTGCCAATCGATTCGCCATTGGCGCCGACGCGGTTGACCAACTTCTCCTCTTCCAGGTGCCAGGGAAAAATCACGTGGGCTCGGTCGCTCACCATCAGGTTCCGGCCCACTTCCACGCCGCGACTGGTCAGCCCGTCGATTTCCGCCAGCACGCTGGCGGGGTGCAACACCACCCCACCGGTTACCACGCATTGCACGCCAGGGTTGAGAATGCCGCTGGGAATGAGCGACAACTTGTAGACCTGCCCCCCCGTGACCACCGTATGTCCGGCATTGGCACCGCCCTGATAGCGCACCACAATTTGGTGCTGCTCGGTCAACAGGTCGACGATCTTGCCCTTGGCTTCGTCGCCCCACTGCAAACCGATGACGCAGGTTCCGGCCACAACAGGCTCGCTGGATTCGAGTTCGCCGGGATGATCGCCCTGGCGTGCCGCAGGCGTAAGCGCCCAAACCCACGAGTCTAAATCGCCGCGCCGGCCAGGGTCAAGGGTGCCCCCACCTTCAATGCCCGTCCGAGATGATGCTCGTTCGAGATGGCGTTGGCCTTGCACCTATTGGCCTGAAGACCTATTCGCCAGGCTGCCCGCCGCGTGAAGCGTTTGTCGGCAGCACCTAACCCTGTAGTACCTAACGCGACGGCACACGGCGCTGTCCCTGAATGAATTCCTTCAGGTCGGCCGCCGCCGCTTCCCATTGGCCCGCGTCGGCCGCGTCGAGCACCGCGTCGAGCACTCCGTGTGCCTTTTCGCCGATCTCGCCCTGGGATTGCAACTTGTCCAAATCTCCGCGGCACTGCGCCACCAAATCGACCCGGTGCGCTGTGACGGCGGTCCAGGCGGCATCAGCCACCGACATCGCGGCCTCGCTGCCCAACTGGGGCGTCTCTCCGCAACCGCACAACCCGACCAAGCAGACGAGAAACCAGCCCCCTGCTCGCGCTGGATTTTTCACGGCGACACCTCCGCCTCGCCCACATTGCGAGTCGACAAGGCCACCCATACGAACGGATTCACCATTTCCGAGATGAAACGCACCGAGCCATCGCCAAACAGCGTGTTGGCGCCACTGGGGTGCTCGGCAAGCATTTCGTCGGTGTGCCCAAACGGATTGTTGGGCGCGTGAATGATCACCTGTGGATGGTCGTGCGTGTCGGGCCCGCTGTGCGCTGCAACCATGGCACCGCCACTATTACAAGCCGAAGGAAACGGCGGCTTCGGACAGGTCACACTCCACGGCACCACACCAATCCAGGTTTTATTGCTCAAGATCGAACTGTGCTCGCCCACGAACACTGTGTTCGACAAACCGTCGATCACGTGCGCAAATCGCAGCCGCGAATTGCGATAAAATGGTCCGTCGATTTCCGCCGCGAACTGCTGGCTGCCGGCCACCACGGTTTCCGGTCGCGTGAAATCCGTGAACTCCTCCACGCGCCCCCAGGGCTGATGTATGCCCGCGTTCGTCACATAGTGCGAGTGTGAAAACACGATCGCCGGTGCATAGTTGCTGCTGGCTTGTGACGGATTCCAGGCATCTCCCTCGCCTCGCTCCACCTCGAACCCGTCGCTGCCGCCCGTGGCCGAAGGACACAGAAACACGGGCACCTTGGTACGCACGGCCTGCGCGTTCTCCGCCGCCCAACAGGGCAAATCGAAGCGCATTTGCTGGTACAGCGGAAACTGCTCAAGCATCGGCAATAACAGCGCACCCCAAGCAAAGCCCGAGGGGCCATTGGCGTTGCCATCGGGGAAACTCACGCCGTACAACGTGCCTGCCGTGCCCGACTCGCTTACATAGGCAGGTACGATCACACCGAAATTTGCATGATAGTTGTGGATCGCTACTCCCATCTGGTGCAGGTTGTTCGCGCACTGCGCGCGCCGCGAAGCCTCGCGCGCCGCCTGCACGGCAGGCAGCAACAACCCAATCAGCAGCCCAATGATCGCAATCGCCACCAGCAGTTCGACCAACGTAAAGCCAGCTCGCCAGGGACTTAATTCGCACTGCTTCGATTCGCACTGCTTCGATTCGCACTGCCTTGATTCGCACTGCTTCGAATCGCATCGCGATTGCGGGTTTTTCCCGCGTCCCGTCGGCCTGTTCATGTGTCGTTCCTTGGCGGACCGCTCCGCCGCACCATGCCTCTGATATCGACCGTTCCAAACCGCAACAACGGTCATTGTAACAGCAGTATTTTGTTATGCAAATACACTTTTTTGATTGATCAAATACCGTTGCAAGCAAACAACTTGCGTAGCGATAACAGGCGTTCGACCACCAAAAACTTTCCAACGGACTGCCAAGGGCGTCGGGCCACCTGGGTGCATTGCCCAAGTGCGAAGGCAGTGCTCGTGCAGGGCGATCGCAACGTGAACGCAGGGCTGCCAGCGCGTGTCGCCCGCGTTATTCTCCGCCGGGCGGCTCGTACTCGTAATCTTTCCACTTCAGCGGTCGCCGGAACGGTTCGACGCGCAGCACGACTTCGCCGTCTTGAAATATCCGGACGGTGCCGGCCGATTCGCTCACCGCGACTGCAATGGCCTTGGTGGCCCGGCTAATCGCCGCTGCGGCCCAATGCCGCGCGCCCAGCCCTTTCGACAAGGTAATGCCCGACGCCGGGGCATCGAGATAGCGCGCCGCGGCTTCGACCACTCCGTCGGGCGAAACCACGATGGCACCATCCATTTGGGCGATTTCCTTGATCCCCTCGCGCACCCGCGCATCTTCCAGTCGGCGCTCCTTGCGACCGTAGCCACGCACTGGGTCGAAGCCCGTCGGATGGCTCATGGCCATCACCTTGCGTGTGTCGCCCACAACGAACAGCGTTCCCACGGGCTTGCCCTCGCGTCCTTCGCGGCCGATGTCGACCGCCAGATCGACTACGGTTTTCAAGGTGTCGAGCGGTACGCGGGTTTCAAGTTGGCGCAGGTCGCGTGCCGTGAGCCGGGCCAGATGGTCGCCCAGATCGACCACGCTCACCGAGTCGATATTGCCGGCCTCGAAACTGCTATACACGGCCACCACCCGGGCCCCGGCCGCCAACAGGTCATCGGCCACGCTTTCCAGCAGCGCCTGTTGCAATTTCTCATAGACGCCGATGTCGGGCACGTCGATGACAACGGACAACAATCCTTCGTCGGCCGCGCCGTCGAGAAACTCCGCTTCCTCGGCCGCGACCAATACCTTTTGGCCCTGCGACAGATCTTTCAGCCGCGCCCAGTCGGTCGGCCCATCGAGCAGCACCAACAGCGCATCGGCCTCGACCGCCGCCGCTAGCCGCGCGGCCATGTCGTAAACGGCCGCGAACCGCTCAGCAAATCGCTGCGGTTTGGCTCGTTTCGATCCGCCAGATTCCGACTCAAAAGGCATGCGCGCGACCCCACTGGCCAGGGCCAATTGGCCCAGTTCGCCCGGCATCGTACGGGTTTTCGCGGTATCGGGCAACCTCTTGCTGCGCCCGTGCGCGGCGCCGGGTGTGGTCACCACCAGCAAAACGCGCGCGCCGTTTGGCGACGATCTCCCGGCGGGCAAGCCGCGCCGCGCGAGCGGTCGGCACGCTACAGCCGCACCTTGACCACCACCTTGTGCACCGCTTCCGGCATTTCGCAACGGCAGCAGGGTTGGTGTACATCGTCGGGTAGCAGCAAGCAAAAACTTCCTGTCATCAAATCCACGCGCCGCGCCATCGCGCTATGCTCGAAGAACTCGATGTCGCGCGGCTCGGCGTAAGGCTCGGCCACCGCGCCCGCTTCCGTCAACGGCGTCCAATACACGGTCTCGCGGCCCGCGATCATATATTGAATGTCGAGGTATCGGCGGTGTGCTTCGGGCAGGCTTTTCTCGACCTCGTGCGTGGTGTATCGCTGCACCAAGGCAAACACCCGCTCGCCGTCGATCGCATGCCGCCCTTCGGCCAGATCAGGCGTGGCAGATCGCAGCAGAAAATCGAAACCGGCCGCCGTGTCTGGCAGCCACTGCCGCACCACGCCGTTCCGGGACAAGGTGTCGAGGATCATGCGGGCCTCCCATGCCCAAGGTGGTATCTGATCGCGGTCGGTTGCCGAGGCGGCGCAGCGCACGGTCGAACAAGCCAATCTTGGCACGCAAACCAGCTAGCGGTGGCGCGCGAATCAAGCCACGACCGCTTCCCGGCTTTACAACAAGGCGGCAAGTGCCAGGAAAACTGCAAAGTCGCGGTC
>CAYSXM010000307.1:0-5799 GCA_964434905.1 uncultured Pirellulales bacterium
GAACGCTGTTTAGAGCAGTTGGTGCAGATCCCGCGCAATCGACCGATAGCGTTTCGCACGCCATGCTGCGATTCTCTGAACACGCTCAGCCCTCGGTTCTTCACCGAAATTTTTTCGCGGGTGTCTTCCGGCGGGCACTTCTTGGAGGTCGATTCGTCGGTTTTCACGCTGCTGACTCCGGACGATCCGGCAGTGCCACGCGAGTTGGTGCAGCAATCCGACGGCACCGAACGTTTCCGCCGTTACGTGCCATTTCCATCGTTTACCAACTATATCGAGAATTATCCGTTTCCCTATGTGATTGGCCCCAGTGTTTGGGAATTTCCGAGCGTGGTGCCCAGCGATTGGTCGGCGCAGCATGTGCAGCGCCCCCACAATCCGCGTACGGTGACCGATTGGAACGCCGCGCTCGACGCGGTGGTGATCAAGCAGGGGATGTTTAGTTTGGTGTTCCATCCCCACGATTGGATTCGTCCGGAACAGTTGATCCAATTGGTTGACCACGCACAGGAACGGCACGGCCCGCGTGTCAAGTTCTTGAACTTTCGGGAAGCGCGCGATCGCTTGACCGACCATGCGCTGGCGGGGCATCCCCTGCGCGCCGCCGATGGCAGCGACAACGGCGTACGTTTGGTGGACCTGGACCACGACGGCTTTCTCGACGTGGTGATAGGCAATCGCCAGGCACGGCTCACACGCATCTGGCGACCCGCTAGCGGTCGCTGGGAAGAAACCACCTTTCCCTGCACACTGATTGAAACCGTGGCCGGCGAGACGCGCCGCCGCGCGGTCGCGTGGGGGTCGCTGGCGCACGACCACGGCGCCACAATTCTGGTGAACGACGAACAGGGCGCGGGCGGATGGCATTTCGACGGACACACCTGGCAGCCCGTGTTGGGAGTGACGACCGAACTGGATGGACAGCCGCTGCGAACTTCGGTCAACGGTGCGTTCCGCGGAGTTCGGCTGATCGATCTCGATGGCGACCAGATCAGCGAACTGCTGGTGGCCAATCCTCAGCAGTCGGCCGTGTGGCGCTGGCACCCTGGGGGCGACGAATCGGACTCGACGGCCGCCGCTCGCGGCTTGATTCACGGTGCCTGGCAGCGGCTGCCTGAGAGCCTGCCGCCGGACGCAGTGCTAGCCGATGCCGAGGGCCACGATCGTGGGTTGAGGTTGGTTGATATCGACGAAGACGGCTATCTCGATCTGTTGTTGTCGAATGAGGCGACTTGGGGGTTGTGGTTGTACGATCCTTTAACCCAGGGCTGGACCATCGATCTGG
Source organism: uncultured Pirellulales bacterium (assembly GCA_964434905.1). Lineage (GTDB taxonomy): Bacteria > Planctomycetota > Planctomycetia > Pirellulales > CAYNRE01 > CAYSXM01. The sequence continues at coordinate 1,286 of CAYSXM010000307.1, forward strand.
GACCGGCGCGCGAAGGTAAACCAGCGCCCATTGCTACCGAAACGGCGCGGCGCCCTCCGCACATGGTGCGCGGCGACACGAACAACGGGGCCTGGTTCCATTCACGCCACCTGTGGGTGCAGAACGAAGATACCGAGCGGTTGCCCGACCTGGTGGACCGGTTGTCGTTCAATGAATTGTTGGGGAACCATGTGTCGGGCGCGCGCACGGCGGCGCAGGCTGCGGCGGGTTTGCGTGCGCGGCCCGGCTTCGCCGTACACTTGGCTGCCTGCGAGCCGGCCATTGAAGACCCGGTGGGCTTCGATTGGGACGACCAAGGGCGCTTGTGGGTGGTCGAACTACACGACTATCCGGAAGGAGTGCCCGGCGGCCAGGTGGGTGGTCGAGTGCGGCGGTTGACGGACGAGAACGGCGACGGATTCTACGAACAAAGCGTGGTCCTGGCGGACGATCTGAGTTACCCCAGTGGACTGATTACCTGGCGCGATGGCGTGCTGGTGGCCGCGGCCCCCGAGGTGTGGTTCTTGGCAGATCGCGATGGAGATGGCCGTGCCGAAGTGCGCGAAAGCGTGGTACATGGGTTCTCCACGGGGAATCCCCAGCACAGGGCCAATGGTTTTACTCGTGGGCTGGACAACTGGCTGTACGGCGCCAACGGATACAGCGGCGGCGAACTGTCGTCGGCAGGGCAGCGCGAGACCGTGCCGATCGGCGGACGCGATTTTCGCTTCGAGCCCCAGGCCCACCTGGTGGATGCCTTGCTGGGCGTTTCGCAGTTCCAGCGAACTCGGAACGACTGGGGCGACTGGTACGGCAACAACAACATCGAACCGATGTACCAGTTTGTGTTAGAGGATCGCTATCTGCGGCGCAACCCGCATGTGGCGATCGACCTGGGCGTAGCGCTGGTACCGGATAACCCGGGCACGTCGCCGGTATATCCGCGCAGCCGCACCTTGGAACGGTTCAACGATTTGCACACCGCGAATCGATTTACGTCGGCGTGCAGCACGATGGTGTATCGCGACGTTCTGCTGGGTGAAGGGTACGCGGGAAATGCCTTTGTCAGCGAACCGGTTCACAACCTGGTGCACCGCGAGGTGATGCGGCGCGAAGGCTTGTTGGCGCACAGCCGCCGCGCCGAGGACGAACAAGATCGCGAGTTCTTGGCCTCGAGCGACAACTGGTTTCGCCCCACGTTCTTGGCCACCGGCCCAGATGGCGCGCTGTGGGTGGCCGACATGTATCGTGCGGTGATTGAGCATCCAGAATGGATTCCCGACGAGCGCGAAGCGACACTCGACGTGCGGGGTGGCAGCGACCGGGGAAGGATCTATCGCATCTTGCCGACGGGGGTCGTTGGCCGCCCGATTCCTCGGCTGGGGACATTGGGCGTCAAGGAGCTCGTGGCACAACTCGAGAGCCCCAACGGCTGGATCCGCGATAAGACCCAAGAGCTGTTGGTGGCGCGGCTGCGCGGTGGCGACCACGAACCGTGGGAGGCGCTCGAAGCCATGGCCACCGAGGGACTCGCGGCAACGGCTCGTTTGCACGCCCTGTGCGCGCTCGACGGGGCCGTGTGGCCGGGTCAGCCGACCAGGTTACCAGCCGCCACAGTGCTGGCGGCGCTCGGCGATCCGCACCCGGGCGTGCGCCGCCACGCGGTTCGGTTAAGCGAGCATTGGGCCACCGTGCCCAGCCTCGACAGAGCGGAAATGAGGGCCGCGCGGGATGCGCTGGCGGGTCGATTGGCGTCGCTGGTGGACGACCCCGACATGGCGGTGCGGCTGCAGTTGGCCGCGACATTGGGCGAGTGGCCCGAGGCGTGGGCCGGTCAGGCGCTGGCGCGATTGGGATGGTCCAGCCAGGGCGACGCGTGGCAGGTGGCGGCAGTCACCAGTTCTCTGGTGCCGCATGTCGCAGAGGTGGCAGCCTGGCGGCCGGCCGGCGACTTGGAGCGCGCGCCGCTCGGAATGTTGTTCGCGGTGCTCGACACGGCGGCAGGGCTGAACGACACGCCGGCGCTGGAATCGGTACTGCAATCCATCGTGCGAGTGACGCCGGGCGTGGATGATCGTTCGGCCTGGCAGGTAGAAGCGCTGGCTCGGTTTTTGGGGGTGATCGACGCGCGGGGCTTGTCGATGGACGAATTGACCACGGCGCGCGGCGCGGCCGGCCAGGCACTGGGTGCCGCCGTGCAGAACTTACTGGTAAGGGCACGTGCGGGCTTGACCGATGTCAACGCCACGGCCGAGCAGCGTATCGCGGCGATTGGGCTACTGGGCCGCGTGCCTGCGGAGGTGACCGCCGATGTGGCGGCGCTGGGTGAGCTGCTGTTGCCGCAACATCCTGCCGAGGTGCAACAGGCGGCACTGGGGGCGTTGGGCACACTCCGCGATGCGTCGGTGGGGCCAGCGTTGGTGGCCGGCTGGAAGGCATTCAGCCCGAGCGTGCGGTCGGCGGTTCTGGATTTGTTGTTTCAACGCGCGACGTGGCTGGAAGACTGCCTGGCGGGGATGGAAGCGGGCGTGATTTCTCCGGCCGAGCTAGACACGACTCGGCGACAGCGGTTGCTGGCGCACCGCGACGGCGCCGTGCGGCGCCGCGCGGAGGCAGTGTTGCGATCGACAGAAGGCGCGGATCGCCAGCAGATCATCGAACGATATAAACAGGTCGGGCAGTTGTCCGGGCAGGCCGAGCGCGGCGCCGTGTTGTTCGAGAAACATTGTGGTGTTTGTCACCGTCTGGGTGGCAAGGGATATGCCGTGGGGCCCGACCTGTCCTCGCTAACCGACCGCTCGCCCGCGGCCATGCTGCCGGCCATTTTGGATCCTAATCGGGCAATTGAGTCAGAGTATTTGAATTACGTGGCGATTACGGATGACGGATTGAATTTGACCGGAATGATCGCGGCGGAGTCGAGTTCGAGCGTGACGTTGCGCGGACCCGAAGCCAAGGAACACTTGTTGCGCCGCAATCAACTGGAGAGCCTGACGGCGACCGGCAAATCGTTGATGCCCGAGGGCTTCGAACGTGATCTATCGCCACAGGACATGGCCGACGTGTTGGCCCATTTGGCGGGACACCAATCGCCCCCCAAGCAGTTCCCGGGCAACCGGCCGGCAGTGGTCATGACCGATGCCTTGCGCGGCGAATTGTTCTGCCTGCCGACGAATGCGGAGATCCATGGCAGCACCTTGGTGTTCGAGACGGAAAACGCCAATCTGGGTTTCTGGAATAGCAGTGACGATCACGCGGTGTGGACGATCGAGGTTCCGCGAGAAATTGAATACGACGTGTTACTGGAATGGGCCTGCCCTGACGACCAGGCCGGCAACGCGTTTTTGTGCGAGATTTCCGGGCAGCGGATCAGCGGGCGGGTCGACGGAACGGGCGACTGGAACAGCTACGCGCGCCGCTCGATAGGGCGTGTGCGGCTATCGGCTGGCCGGCATCGTTTGGGGCTGCGTGCCAGCGGCCAGATGAACGGATATTTGTTCGACCTAAAGAGCCTGACCCTGCGCCCCGTTCGAGGGTGAGTGGCACCGTGGTGTGATAGGAGCACGCATGACAAGCCCAGATTCGCTGGTTCCATCGCCACCGGTCACAGCGTCGGCAAACCGACTGCGCCGCTGGCGACGCGCGGTGTTGGTAATTGGTGGATTGGTGGTGCTGGGCGGGGTAGCGGTGTGCGTGCTGCCATCGCCGATCGATCCAGTGTCGTTCGCGCCGGGCCAGGCCCCAGCGTTGGAAGGCGTGTGGGCGCCCAACCAAACATTGCGCGCCGCGGAACTGGTGGGCGTAGGGCAATTTCCCGGCCCGGAAGACGTGGAGGTCGATACTCGGGGCTGGGTTTACGGAGGTGTAGTCGACGGCCGCATTTTACGCCGCTCGCCCGAGGGCAAAATGGAAGAATTCTGCCAGACCGGCGGACGGCCGTTGGGCATGGAGTTTGACGGCCACGGCAACTTGATCGTGGCAGACGCCGACCGAGGTCTGCTATCGGTCGATCCCCACGGGGCAATCACCACGCTGACCACCGAGGCGGGCGGTGTAAAGTTTGGATTCACCGACGATCTGGCAATAGGTGCCGACGGCAGCATTTACTTTTCAGACGCGAGCGACAAGTATCATGAACACGAGTATCTGTACGACCTGTTGGAAGCGCGGCCCCATGGCCGGTTGCTGAAGTATGAGCCGTCGACAAAGTCGACCACGGTGTTATTGGATGGGCTGTATTTCGCCAACGGCGTGGCATTGTCGCGTGACGAAAATTTCGTGTTGGTCAACGAGACCTACCGCTATCGGATTCGCCGCTATTGGCTGCGCGGCGAGCGGGCAGGCCAAAGCGATCTGTTCGCGGAGAACTTGCCGGGCTTTCCCGACAACATTACTCGCAGCCCGACGGGCGGTTTCTGGGTCGCATTTTTCACGGTGCGGAATCGCACCGCCGACACACTACACCGGTCGGCCTGGGTGAAACGGCAGTTGGCGAAACTGCCACGGTTTTGTTG
>CAYSXM010000308.1:0-5793 GCA_964434905.1 uncultured Pirellulales bacterium
CAATAGGAACTGCCACCCAACAGCACCAGCGGCCGGCTGCCCAGCCAACGACGCAGGCGCGACGGCTCGTGGATCAGCCCGTGGAATGCTGCGGCCACACACAATGGAAATACCGTGGCCAACGCGAGCGCGCCCAACCAATGATCGGCCCCTCGCGCAATTTTTCCGGCGCGCAAGCTGTCTGCTTCGACCCACAACCCCAGGCGCGATACCAAAAACACTACCAACGAAGCCGAGCCGACCCCCAAATAGGTCCACCAGGGCCAGCCCGATACTCGGGCCGCTGGCGCCCCTTGCCGCAGCCGAACTGCCAGGAAAATGCCGCTGCTGAAGCACACGATCGACCCGCACAGCGTCCGACCAAACACGTGCGACCACTGGCCGAAATAGGGGCTGCCCGGCACCCCGGCCAGGGCCAGGCCCAGCAGAATAACGCACGCCGAGGTGGCGCCCACGCCCCACCGCGCTACGCCCCAGAACAGCAAGGGCGCGGCGAAGTAGAATGTTTCCTCGATCGTCAGTGTCCAGGCCTGGGCAATGCCCGCATGGACCAGGCTGGGGAAAAAGGCCTGACTCAGCGTGAACGTTGCCCAGGTGGTTTTCGCATCGGGAAAGCCTGCCCAGGCATAGGAACTCCACAGGATCAGAAAGTAAACCGGGTAGATTCTAGCCCAGCGGTTTTGCGCGTACCGCGCGAGCCACGCTCCGGAACGCTGCTGCAACTCGGCCCCATAGCGGTAATAAATCAAGAACCCGCTGAGCACGTAGAACACAGGCACGCCAATGTGCAGCTCGCGAAAGAAGCGAAAAGCCACATCGCCAAACGTGCCGCGATCTACCAGGTTGAAATGGCAATTGAACACGCCGTACATCATCACGGCGCGGACACCGGTAAGCGCTGCGAAATACTCTTTGCGAGTGCTCATGCCTGTGGATTGGAAGCGGAACGAACGCGACCCTCTGGGTTGCCATTCGACCGCAACCCCGGATTACTCATGAACTTCGACGCGAGGAGTGAAACGTGTTGCGGCTGAAAGGAAAACCGCGATCGGGTGCCACTGGTTTTTCCAGTGTTCAGGGGTGTATTGGCAAATACGCGAGTCAGGGGCGATTGCGGTATGACGCACGAGACGCGACACGTTTGGCTTCGCAGCAGTGGGCTCATGAATAATTCGGGGTAACAGTTTGCCCAGCGAGTGTCGGCCCCTCCTGCAGCCTGGGGCTAGCCGGATTGGCCCTGTACGAACGGCTGGCTGCGACGGTATTGGTTCAAACGTTGCTGCATCCGTCGCGCGCGATCGATTTGATTGGCTGCCTCGGCAATCTGAACCGACTTCTCGGCAAACTCTATCGCCTGGTCGAATCTGCCGGCCGCGGCATACGCAGCCGCCAATGTGTCGAGGTGTCCTGCACTCTGGTATTTTGTGACCGTGCACGCCTGTTCGGCCAGGCGCACCGCATCGGTTGGATCGCGCAGGGTCGGATCTGCCGCCGTGGCTCGCAGCCAGGCCAGATTATTTGCCGACTCGGCCGACTGAGGATTCAGCCGAAGTGCCTCTTGATATTCGGCTGCCGCCTCCTTGGTCTGACCATTCGCTTCGAGCTGCAACCCTAGCTCGATGTGGGTATCGGGCAGCGTGGGGTCGATCTGCACAACCTCTCGCAATAACGCTACCGCCTCGGCTGGTCGACCTCGCAACATGGCAATCGAAGCCAACTCCCGACGCGTTAGCAGGTCGCGTGGGTTCGCCTTCACGGCCAAGCGCAGGTGGCGCACCCCCTCTTCGACTCTGCGCAACGCAAAAAGCGTTTTGGCCAGATTGTAGCGGGCTTCCCCGTGCTTCGGATCGATTTCCAGCGTGTGCTCGAAATCGCGCATCGCTTCGACAAGCTTGCCTAGGTTGTAGCGCGCAATGCCGCGCCCAAACATCGCGTCGGTCGAGCGCCGGTCGATGCTCAGCACGTAATCGAACTCGACAATGGCTGGCTTCAACTCGCCGCGTTTGGCCAATAGCCGCGCCAAGGCCAGTCGCGGCTCCATCTCGGTCGGATCGAGCCGCAACGCCTCGCGAAGGTGGCCGATGATCTCCTCGTATTCCTTCGAAGGTATGGTTGCGCCAGCGCGGCGACGCTTCTGCAACAACAGATATCGATCGACCGCCACGTTGTAGTGCGCCACCGAACTAGGAGCCCCCACGGCCAAGGCATGTTCGAACAGCGCCAACCGAGTGCGCCAGAATCCGACCTGCCGAAACGTCAGCACGCCGCAGCCTATGAGTACCGTCGCCGACACCGCCGCCAAGATCTGCGTGCGGTGGCGCCAGCCCGTCGACCAGGAATCGAATCCGAAAGCCGACATCATCAACAAACCCAGCATCGGCACATAGATGTAGCGATCGGCCGTCGCGTGCACCCCCGCCTGTAAGACACCCGCTACTGGAAACAGCGTGCCCAAGAACCACAGCCAACCGATTGCGAAATAGGGCCGGTGCCGCAACGGCCAGAACACCGCCAGGGTGATGGCCACCAGCACCAGGGCAGCCGCTAGCGACGGACCCCAGGCCAAGAGCGCAGGGTCGACCGGATACAACACCGCCAGGCCCGTCGGCCAGACCATGCGAGCCAGGTAGGTTACGTAACCCGTCAACACCGTCGCGGCGCGCTGACCCACCGAAAAAACATCGAGCGTGGCGATGGCCTCGGTTTGATACATCACCGTGATCACCGAAGAGGCGACCGCCAAAGCGAAATAGGGCAACTTCTCCCCCAGCAACTGCCACCAACGTTCGAGTTGGTCAGGCAGTGGCAGACGCCGCACCGACCACACCACCAACGAACCCCGCTCCAGCGGCCAGTAGTCCCACAACAACAACGTGCAGGGCAACGTGACCAACATGGGCTTGGTCATCAAACCCAAGGCAAACAACCCCAGCGACACCAAGTACTTCCACGGCGACTGGTCCCGCGTGTAGCCGACATAGGCCCACGTACTGGCCAGCCAGAAAAATGTGCTCAACACGTTCTTGCGTTCGGCGGCCCAGGCCACCGATTCAACATTCAGAGGGTGCAGGGCAAACACCGCGGCAACCATGGCGCTGGGCCATATTCGCTCGGTGGTGCGACGCAGCAATAAGAACACCAACACCACGTTGGCCGCGTGCCAGGCCAGGTTTTCCGCATGATGCCAGCCCGGACGATTGCCGAACAATTGCCAGTCGGCCATGTGCGACAGCCATGTCACGGGGTGCCAGTTCCCGCTGGCATGTGGCAGAAATCGAAACGCATTGCGAATGCCCGCCCAATTCAAGCCGTGGCGCACTAGCGGGTTGTCAGTGATGTAATGCTGGTCGTCGTAGTCGACAAACTCATTAGCGGGCAGGCCTGCATACGCCGCGCAGACCGCAGCGACAAGCAATAGACTGATGCCAGCAGACGACCTGAGAAAGCGCATGACCAGCGGCCGAATTCGGCCCATTAGAAGAAGCTCTCGGCCCGGTGAGAGTTACCAGCACGCCCCGCGCAGACTGGCCAGCCAACTGAAACACTGTCTGCCATGGCCAACCGCGAAACCGAGCGGTTCGCAAGTGCAGTATAGACGAACGGCGCCCTGGGCTAACCCCGACAGTCGTGCTGCGAAAAAAAACGGGCCGCGCCCCGCCAAGGACACGGCCCGATCGATTGTGACTGTAGCGAAAGAAACGATTAGCTAGATCACACTAACCTGCGACGGTCTCGTCCAACGACTCGACCCCGGCCGCGGTCTTCCGCCGACGCCTCCAGGCGGCAACACCGCCCAACAGCGATAGCATCGTCCAGACCACCACGCTGCCCGGTTCCGGCACCATGGCGGCATTCACATTGACCGTGAACGAACCGACAGGCGATATCCCACCGTCACCATCGAGAACGCGCACCCGAACCAGGTTCGTGGTCCCCACGCCGAAGTACCCGCCGGGAATGATACCCGAGGCACCGACGAAATCGTTGAACAACCCGTCGTTATCCCAATCCCACTCATAGGTGAGAATGTCGAAAATACCCGGATCGAACGCCAAGGCCATGAAATTCACAGGGTTGATTGCGTTGATCGTAATGCTCGGCGACGGCGACAGGGCGATGATCATCGGAGCCACGTTCAACACGGTCAGCATCTTGGAAGTGCTGGATGTGGTAACATCGTCCTGCACGTCGCCATTGATGTTGTAAACCTGCGAACCGCCGGCGTTCTCGTAGTACGGGCCCAAGCCGACGTTGTTCGAGGTGCGCGTCGAGCCTGGCACATTGTTGCCGCCATCGTTACCGCCTGGGTTGCCGTCGATGGTGAAGGTCAACACGTCGTTGCCCGGGTCGGTCGCCGTCATCAGCGCCGTGATGCTCTGCCCCTCGAAAATCGTCATGCTAGAAAGTTGCAAGTCGAGATTCTGCGGAGCCACGTTGTTCACGGTAATGTTGTGGGTGGCCGACGAAATGCCCACGTCGTCCATCACGTCGCCATTCACTGCCACGTTGGCCGGATTAGCACCGTTCTGGAAAACCTGGCCCAAGGTCAACACACTGGAGGTTCGGGTTGAACCCGGCGTGTTACCGCCCGTGCCAGCGTTGCCCAGAGGGCCGTTGATACCGAACGTCAGGAAGTCGTTACCCGGGTCGGTTGCCGTCATCTGGGCATCGACCGAGTCGCCTTCGTTAACCGTGATGTCGCTGTTGGCCAAGCCACCGCCGGTTTGTCCGATGGACAAATTCACGTTCTGCGGCAGCACGTTGTTTACCACCACCGTCGAATTCGTGTTGGAGGTGTCTACATCGTCCTTGACCGAGCCCGACACTCCGATGTTGTTCGGGTTCGCACCGTTCTGGAAAACGGTTCCCAAGCCAACCTGAAGCGAAGTGCGTGTCGACCCAGGAATCGCGCCGCCTACGCCCGTACCGGCATTGCCCAAGGGGCCGTCAATGCCGAACGTCAGCAGGTCGGCACCCGGGTCGGTGGCCTTCAACTGCGCGGCGACGGTATCACCTTCGTTGACGTTGATGGGGCCGGCCGAGAAGGCACCGCCATTCTGGTTGAACTCGAGCGACAGGCTCTGCGGAGCGACGTTCTGCACCGTGATCGAGGCCGATGTGAAGACACTGCCCACGTCGTCGCGGACTTCGCCGTTCACACCCACCACGTTGGGCAGCAGGCCCGACTGGAACTGCGGGCCGAGACCCACCACGTTCGAGCTGCGGGTCGAACCCGGCGTGTTGCCACCTACGCCCGCGGTGGGCACGGGGCCGTTGATGCCGAACGACAGGAAGTCATTGCCCGGGTCGGTCGCGGTCATCTGCGCATCGACACTGGAGCCTTCGTTAATCGTGATGCTGCCGGCCGTGTAGCCACCACCATCGACACTGAAGTTGAGCGTTTGGCTCGACGGCAACACGTTGAACACCGTGATGGGCACCGTGTTCGAGTTGGTTCCACCAACGTCGTCGATCGCCTGGCCCTGCACGTTGACCAGCGCCGGGTTAGCACCATTCTGGAAAACGGTGTTCAAGGCAATGGTGCTCGAAGTGCGGGTCGAGCCGGGGGTGTTACCACCGATGCCGGCCGACTGCGCGCCAATCTGGAAGGTGATGTTGTCGTTGCCCGGATCGGTCGCGGTCATCGAGGCATTGACCACATCGCCTTCATTCACGGTGATGCCGCTTTGCGTCGGGCCACCGCCGTTGTCGACAAACAATTGCACGCTGCTGGGCAGCACGTTGTTCACGAAAATCGTCAAGTTCGAGAAGGCGGTGTCAACGTCGTCCTTG
>CAYSXM010000309.1:0-5793 GCA_964434905.1 uncultured Pirellulales bacterium
CGGAATGCCGTCTGGGTTTGGACCACGCCCCGATCCAATTCCGCGAACGACGCCGGAGGGGCCTTCCAAATCGTCGCGATATTGTATTTCGCGCTCGATGCCAGCAGCCGACGCGCGAACTCTGGATACGGCGCCAGCACCGCTTCGATCGACAGGCTGTCGATGCCGCCGACAATGATGCCCGGTATCCCCGTCGGCGCCGGATAGGTCATCGGCAAATTCAGCGAGACCACCGAGCCGCCGGTCGCCGCCAGCTCCTCAAACAACGTCGGCCGGGCAATTCGCCCCGCGTGATTCATCAAGATCTGGCCCGACAAATGATCGAAATAGCGAAAGTCGAGCACGCCATGTTCGTGCGGTTCGCACCCCGTCTGAAAAGTCGTCCAGGCCACGGGCGTAATCACAGGCTGAATCGAGCGGCACTGCGCCACGGCCGATCGCTGTGCTAACCGGGCGAAATTTGGCAGCAATCCTTGTTCAGCCAGCGGGAGCAAGACGTCGAACGTGGCACCATCCAGCCCCAGTACCAACACCCGTTCGGCGCTCGTTTCACGTCGATGCATGTTCACCTTTCGCTGCTTATTGGGCCTGCCTCGCCGGTCGGGTTACCCCGCCCGTCGCGTCCCGCGATCATCGCTTGGCGCCAGGCCGGCACAGCCGGCGCTTCGCAGCGCCGCCTCGCGCGGCATGGCGGGCAGTCGAATGGCAAATCGTGTCGCATGCCGCTCCGCCGCCTGCCGACGTGCCCCCTTGGTACCCACCCAACAAGCCAGCCGCTGCCGACACCGCGCCAGGAACGCTTCGTTCTGCTCGCAGCGCTCGAGCGCCGCGGAATAACGCGTCAGTAACCGGTTCACACCTGGCCCAAACGCCGGGTCGACGGGCGATTTCATCGCCACCGCCAACACCGTGTGCGGATTGGTTTCCACGCCCACCGAACCGATGACCGTCGCTCCTAGCGGCGCCAGCAAGCGCTCGTAACAAGCCGGTGTCAGCCGCCAATAGTCGTCGGGGTAATTGTGAATCTTAAAACCAAAGGGAGTACTCAGTATCAGCACACCACCAGGCGCGAGCACGCGCATCATCTCTTGCACCGCCGCGGTCACCTCGAAGGCGTGCTCCAACGTTTCCAGGCACAACACCGTGCGCGCCACGCCATCGGCCAACGACAGTCTGGCCAAATCCTCAATCCGATCCACGCCAGGACCGGAACGCAGGTCGCAACCGACATAGGCCTGGCCCGGAAACAAACCTCGCAAATTCGCGCGCACCTCTTGGCCTGACACCAGATACGATCCAAACTCGTAGATCGGGCCGCGCAAGCAAAACGCTTCGGCCGCTGCCGCCACAAACTCGCGAATAGGCTCACGCATCGACCGACTCCTATCTTGGGACCAACACCCTGTGGGGCGGCAAATTCGTCTCCCCTGTTCGTTCCACATCCAGGACCAGTTGGCGGACGCCGTCGCCCGGCGGAATCGTGCGTTCTCGCGCAGCCGACTCGACCGCGCCAAGCGGCACGACCCGCGGTCGATGTTCAACATCCGACCCCAGCCGCCAGGCAAACACGCTCACTCCGGCGCCTCCCGCGCGCCCCTCGAACGTGCGCGCCAACACCGCCGCACCCTGCACCAGCGACCGCAGCGCCTGCCCCCGCGCGCTGGGCCGCGCCAGCTCGCCGGTTTCGACAATGACAAAACGCAATCCGGGATCGGCACACGCCGCGACCGCCGCGTCTCCCCGATAGGTCGGTCGCCCCGATAACAATCCGACCCAACCACGTGTGTCGAACAAGCGGGCCGCAGGCGACGCCGCGCGCTCGATCCACTCGGCCGCGGCGCGATGCGCGCCGTGCGATGCGTGCAACGGGCGCACTAGCGTCAGCGCGCCGCAAGCCAGAAGCAGCACTGCCAGACGATAGCGAACCCCCGGTACATCGGCACCGGTCCCTGCCGCACCCCACCGAGCTGCCCGCCACCCATTGGCCCAACGCCGTTCCAGGTCGCCTGCGCCCGTCAGGGCCTCGGCGATCAGCACCACCGCCAGGGGCGCCATGTGGCGCGGCGAAACGTATCCCACGCGCCAGGCCACACCTGAAACCGCCAGCATGTGCCACGCTACATAAAGCCAGATCAACCGGCGTGGATACCCATCGTGGTGGTCAGCGCCGGCCGCCGCCCACGCCGCTAGCAACAGCATCCACCAACCCGTGGCCCGGCCCACCGCTTGTACAATCGCGCCCGCGGTCTGACTTGCACTGTGAAACCGCGAACTGGTGGCCGAGTCTTTGAGGCCAATCGCTGCTGCTGTGGCCGACATGGCCGCGCTGGCATCGGTGGCAATCATTGTCGCGGTCGCCGCAGTCGCCGCGCTGGACGCAGGCGCCAATTTCCTGGCGGCCAACGAGGTAGCTGGCAGGCCGCCAAGTGTCTGCCCAACCACAGGTTCGTTCGGCAAGTTCAAGGCAGGCAAGCGCTGGTCCGACTGTGCGACGACCAGGCCGGGTCGACCCAACAGGCGCGTCCACACCACTGCCGGGGTCGCCGCGCCAGATAGATACAGCCAAGGCCCCCACACCAGCAACAAGCCGATCGGCCAGCCCAGTGCTTCGCATACCAAGTTCCGTCTGGACAGCGGTGCCTGGCGAACCAGCCACCAGGCCGCCACCGCCACGGTGGGCACCAGCAATAGTGCTTCGCTGCGCGCCAACAGCGCCAGGCCCAGCGCCGTGCCCCCTGCCACCGTCAAACCAGCGCGCCGCCAAACGCTGATCGCCATGCGGACAGTGCCTGAGACCGAACGCTGGAACCAAATCAACAGCACGAACCAGGCCACGCTCCAGCCCAACAGGTGCCAGCCATCGCCAATCGCGTCGGCGCCCCAACGGGCCACAGTTGGTTGTCCCACAATCGCCAGCGCCGCCACCCCCGACAGCCAGTTACCCAGGCGCCTGCGCAACGCCAGCCAGACCACAGGTGCCAATAACACCACGGGCAGCGCCGCGGCTATCATCGCTGGGCGCAACCAGCAATCGCGCGATGTGCCCGGTACCCAACAGCGCAAAAAATCTACCCCCGCGATCGCCGCCGGAAAGGCCGGTGGTTGCGTGGTGCCGTGGCCAAAAGCCGACAAGCCCGCCGCACGCAGCCATTGCGCTTGTTCCACATAGCGCACCGCGTCTGGCGCCGGGGTCACTGCGCGTGCAGCCAGCACGCACTGGATGGCTGCCGACACGCACACCAACCCCGCGACGGTGAACACCGTTTGCAGCCGCACGTCGGCCTGGCCAGTCGTGGTAAAGAGGAACACCGGCCCCTCCCCCCGGTAACTCCACCTGGGGGTAGTCGAGAGGATCGCGATCGTAATCAGGCGGAAAAGCAGCGGGACAGTATCGCCCTCGATGTTCTGGGTCAACGGAGACTGCCAAGACCAGGGCCCCTGGGCAAACTACGTCGAGCGGGGCACGCGAGATTGACCTCCTGGCAATTGCCGTCGATCGAAGGCAGCTACTTCGCTGGTTACCACAACCGCCGAAACGCTGCCGAGCTTGCCGAGGCTGCCGACGTCGCCACCGCGGCACCCACGCCGACGGTGGCTAGCACGCGGTGTTTGGCGCCTGGGACAAGCCCAAGCGAGAAGCAGCAGTCCGGTTTGGAGAATACGCGCCGGAAATGCCGACAATCATGCTGGGTGTGCGCGTCACCGGTGCCAGGCATTTCGAGCGCCAGCCCACCCAATCTGCCTTGCGCGGCCGGCCCCCCCCGGCTAAGATTCGCCCCTTTGCGGCCACCAGCATGTCATTCACTCGTTTCGGTCATTTGGACGACCGTCGCCGTCGGGTGTTGACCGACGAAGTGATCGGCTCCGCGCCGACCGAAGTTCGCGAGCCCAAGAACAATGCCTCCCGCACGGGAGTCGCCACCGGAGACGCCTGGAAAATGCCTACTGCGACACGATTGGTCGATCTGGTGCCCCGTCGCTACCTGACGCTGGCGTTGTGGTTTTTCGCCGGCCTGCTGACGATTGCCGCCCTCGAGGGCTTGTATTACCTCATGCCGCGGTTGGCCCAGCACGCCAGCGATGGACGGATTGCCGCGTTCGATCTAGATGACGAGGGGTCGTTGGCGGCCTGGTTTTCCTCCACGACGCTTCTGCTAGCCTCGCTCACGGCCTGGTTGGTTTACGGCGTGCGTCGCCACAAGCCCGACGACTATCACGGCCGATTTCGCATCTGGCTCGGGGCCGGATTGTTGTGGATGTTGATGAGCATCGATGAAGCCGCCAGCTTGCACGAAGGCTTCAAGGAACTGATGACCCAACTGACACACCGTCGGTTGTGGGGCGATGGTTCCGTCTGGTGGGTAGGAGCCTATCTGATCGTGCTGGGCGTGATCGGACTACGTTTATTGTTGGAAATGCGTGTGTGCCGCGCCGCGACCACCGCGCTGGCCTTGGCGGCCGTCGCCTACGGCGCCGCCGTGGCCGTGCAGTTGGGTTGGCTCGCGCCAGACCAAGGGGCCCGCGCGGTGATGTGGGAAGAGGGGCTCGAAATGCTGGGCAACCTCTGGCTGCTGCTGTCGATGAGCCTGTCGGCACGTTATGTCATTCTTGAATCCGAAGGCCAACTGCCACGCCGTGCCAAGGTCGAAAAACCCGCTACCGAGAAACGAAAAGCTCGCGTCGAATCCAAACCCGACACCGGCTCCGGCACCGATGGCGCAGCCAGAACCTCGCAGTCCGGCAAACCGGTGCTGGCCGCCAGAAGGGTCGAAGCCGGGCGCCCGGCCGCCGAAACGGCACACCCCCGCGCGGAAATCCGCCTCGACGCCGAAGAGACGACACCGCGTCGGCACAGCCTTTCCAAGGCCGAGCGTAAAGCCCTGCGGCGATCGCAGCGCGAGGACCATTCGTCGTACGAAGACGACGAGTAATCTGGCCACTGCCCAGCCAACGCGGCTCGTGCCTTGCTGGCGCCGGGTACAACTGGCTTTGCCCAGTGCTCTGGGGCGTATTGGTGAATACGCGAGTCAGGGCCGATCGCGGTTTGACGCGGCAGACACTACAGGTTCAGCTCCGCCGGAAAAGCCTCACGATTCATTCGGGTTGAACGGTCTGCCAGCCGGTTGACGGGTAAACCCCAGCGGCGCTATGTTGGGCCGTGGCGAGCCATCGCAGGATCACCAAACCACCCTCGGAAGTCCACTTTGCGCATGGTCCGCACCCGCTTCGCCCCCAGTCCGACCGGATACTTGCATATCGGTGGCGTGCGCACCGCGCTATTCAATTGGCTGTTTGCCCGGCGACACCAGGGACAGTTCCTGTTGCGTATCGACGACACCGACCAAGAGCGAAATATCGAATCGGCGTTGGCCCCCATCTTGCACGGCTTTCGCTGGCTGGGCATCGATTGGGACGAAGGTCCCGAAGTGGGCGGCCCCCACGCGCCGTATTTTCAATCCCAGCGGCTGCCCCGCTATCAAGCCGCCGTGGCGCAACTGCTGGCCAGCGGGCACGCCTATCGTGACTTTGCCACGACCGAGGAATTGCAGGCCGAACGTGAAGCGGCCCAGGCAGAAAAGCGTCCCTTCCTGTACAGCCGTCGCTGGATGGCCGAAACCGAAGCCGAAGCCGCCCGTTTCGAGGCCCAGGGCCGCCGCGCCGTGGTGCGGTTGAAGATTCCCCGCGAGGGAACCCTCGTCATCGACGATCAGGTCCGCGGTCGAGTCGAGTTCGAATGGGCGCGCGAGCAGGACCACGTCGTGCAACGGGCCGACGGCACCTGCCTGTATCACC
>CAYSXM010000310.1:0-5790 GCA_964434905.1 uncultured Pirellulales bacterium
CAAGGCGAGATCTATTTATGGGGCGGCATCGCGGAAGACATTACCGAAATTCGCCGCGCCCAGGAACATCGCCTCGACGTCGAACGTCAGTTGCTCGAGAGTCAACGCTTGGAGAGCCTGGGCGTGATGGCCGGGGGTCTGGCGCACGACTTCAACAACCTGCTCGGCGCCATGCTCAGTCGCTTGAACCTGGCTCGTGAACAACTTCCACCCGACGACCCTGCACAAGAACATTTGCAGCAGACGGAGTCGGCGGCTCTCCGCGCCGTCGAGCTGACACGCCAATTGCTGGCCTTTACGGGGCGTGGCAAGCGTTCCGTCCAACCTGTGGAATTCGATCGGCTGGTGGCCGAGATCCTGAAGCTGGCCCAGACGTCCGCCGCCACGGGACCGCGCTTCGAACTGGTCGCTGGCGCGCCGGGCGCCACGATCCTGGGCGACGCCGCGCAGCTACACCAGGTGGTATTCAACCTGTTGCTCAACGCGGCGGACGCGTCGCCAGGTCCCGATGGGTTGGTGCGGGTGACGACCACATTGCTGGTGGCAAGTTCGGCTGACCTGGAGTCGCCGTGGTTGCCCACACCCCCAGCGGGCGAATATCTGGTACTCGTTGTCGAAGACAATGGGCAGGGCATCGCCCCAGCGGTGCTGCCTCGGGTATTCGATCCATTCTTCACCACCAAGGCCACCGGACGTGGCCTGGGACTGGCGGCCGCGCTGGGCATCTTGCGCAGCCACGGCGGCAGCGTACGCGTCGATAGCCAAGTAGGAACCGGCACGCGTTTTCGCGTGCTATTGCCGCGCTCGAGTCAGTCGGCCAGTGCGCGTCCGCAAGCAACGGTCGCTGCACCGCCGCCCCGCATTGGCATCTTGCTGATCGACGACGATTCCCACAGTCGTAGTTCTCTCGCAGCGCTGTTTGGCGCGCGAGGAGTTCAGGTAATCATGGCAGAGAGTGGAGCCGCGGGGCTACAGATGTTTGCCCAGCGCCGAAACGAAATCGACGCCGTGCTGCTCGATTGGAGCATGCCGGAGATGTCGGGCGAAGAAGTCCTGGTCCGTCTGCGATCGATCGATTCGAGTGTGCGGGTGATGGTTGTTAGCGGACTACCTCCCGCGGAGATTCATTCGTCGGTCGCCGGTAACTCGCCCACCTTGGTAGTCGAGAAAACGGCCGGGCCGGCGGTCCTCTGTCGCGAGTTGGCCCGGCTGTTGGCCGAAGGATTCCGCACGCCCCGTGACCAGTTCGACGCCCGTGGCCGTGCCTGATTCGTGGGCGCCGGCTAACCCGGCGCAGGAACCGGGCCAGCAGGCGTGCGAGGCTTCAACATCGTCTTGTCGACAGGCTAAACTGATTGCCGTCATGCGCGGCGTCGGCCAGCGGCGTGCGCGGCGTGCGGTTTTCTCCTGGGCCACCTGGAGCGTGAACGTGGTCGACTTCGAGCAACTGGGCATTTTCTACCTCGGCAAGCATTTTGACCCGGCCCAGAAAAAACTACAGGACGATCTACTGCTGTACGACTCGCGCGACCTGGTGACCCATGCGGTATGCGTGGGCATGACCGGCAGCGGTAAGACCGGGCTGTGCTTGACGTTGCTCGAGGAAGCGGCCATCGACGGCATTCCCGCCGTGGTGATCGACCCTAAGGGCGACCTGGCCAATTTGCTGTTGACGTTCCCCGAACTGCGGCCGGCCGACTTCGAGCCTTGGATCAATGCCGACGACGCCCGACAGGCAGGGCAGACACCTGCCGATTTCGCTGCGCGCCAGGCGGACTCCTGGCGCCAGGGCCTGGCCGAGTGGGGGCAAGATGGCGCGCGGATCGCTCGTCTGCGCGCCGCGGCCGACTTCGCGGTTTATACCCCGGGCAGCACCGCCGGCCTGAGCGTTTCGGTTGTCAATTCGTTTGCCGCGCCACCGGCCGCCTTGGCGGACGATGTCGAATTGTGGCGCGACCGCATCGCCGCCGCTGCCAACAGTTTGCTGGGCTTGCTGGGAATCGACGGCGATCCGTTGCAAAGCCGCGAACATATCTTGTTGGCCACCATTCTCGATCATGGCTGGCGCGCCGGCCAAGATCTTGATCTGCCCTCGTTGGTGCAGCACATACAACATCCGCCCGTCGAACGGGTGGGCGTGGTCGACCTCGAATCGTTTTTTCCGGCACAAGATCGTTTCGAGTTGGCCATGCGTCTGAACAACCTGCTGGCGTCTCCTGGTTTTGGCGTTTGGCTCGAGGGCGAGCCACTCGACCTGAACCGCTTACTCTATACGGCCGAGCGCAAGCCGCGCGTGGCCATCTTTTCCATCGCACACCTGGGCGACGCGGAACGCATGTTCTTTGTATCCCTGCTGCTCAACCAAACCCTGTCCTGGATGCGAGGTCTGTCGGGCACAACCAGCCTGCGCGCGCTGGTCTATATGGATGAGATTGCCGGTTATTTTCCTCCCGTGGCCAACCCCCCGTCGAAGCGCCCGCTGCTGACGTTGCTCAAACAGGCCCGCGCCTTTGGCGTGGGCGTGGTGCTGGCCACGCAAAACCCGGTCGATCTGGACTACAAGGGTTTGACCAATACGGGCACCTGGTTCATCGGCCGGTTGCAGACCGAGCGCGATCAGGCCCGGCTGATGGATGGCCTCGAAGGCATCGCCAGCAGCGCGTCGATGCCCTTCGACCGCGAGGCTACGGGCCGCACTCTGGCCGGTCTGACCAATCGCGTGTTCCTGATGCACAACGTGCACGACGACGCTCCCGCCGTGTTTCAGGTGCGGTGGGCACTGTCGTACCTGCGCGGTCCGTTGACCCGCGACCAAATCAAACTGCTGAAGCAAACCCGTCCCGCCGTACAGGCCGCTGCATCTCCAGCCGCCGCGCCTGCGATGGCGACGGCCAGCACCCCGGCCGTTGACGCAAGCGCACCCCAGGTTGTCGCCGCGGCGACTGCCACCGAGCCGGCCGGCGGCGTTTCGGCGGGGACCGTGTCTGCCAGCGGTGCGGCGTCGGGTAATCGCCGGCCCGTTTTGCCGCCCGACGTGCCGCAATACTTCTTACCATGTCGCGCGCCGGCGCCCCCCTCCGCACAGCTTTGGTACCAGCCGCGGCTGTTGGGTGTGGCCAAATTGCACTTCACGGATAAGAAGTGCAACGTGCAGCACACCCGCGGCTTGACCGCGATGGTGGAGCTTGGGTCCGGGCCGTTGCCAGTCGACTGGCAAGCATTGCACGAGCTGGCGATCGAACCCAGCGATTTGCAAGCCACCCCCGCGGAAGACGCGCTATTCGATCCTGTATCCGCGGAGGCCAGTCGCCCGAAGAGCTACAGCGCTTGGAAGAAGAGTTTCGCCGACGCGCTCTACCGCGATCAGCGACTGGAGCTGGTTAGCTGTCCGAAGTTCGATCTGGTGTCGCAACCCGGAGAGTCTTCACAAGATTTCCGACTGCGGGTGGAGCAGCGTGCCCGCGAGGAACGCGACCTGGCGGTGGCGGCCTTGCGCGCGAAGTTCACCCCCAAGGTCGACGCGCTCGAGGAGCGCAAACGCAAGGCGAGCCAGGCGGTGGATCGCGAGAAAGAACAGGCCACACAGCAGAAACTCGGCAGTGTGATCTCGCTCGGGGCGACCGTGCTAGGTGCGTTCTTGGGGCGCAAACGCGTTTCAGTCACGAACCTGGGGAAGGCGGCGACCAGCATCAAAGGGTTGGGCCGAAACGTCAAGGAATCGCAAGACGTGGCCCGCGCCGAAGACAACGTCGCCACGCTAAACACCCGGCTCGAGGAACTCAACCAGGAATTCGAGCAAGCGACGGAGAAACTCCAAGACCAGTTGGCGCTACACACCGCCGATTTCGACTCGGTGACGATCAAGCCGCGCAAGGTCGATGTCGTGGTCGATCTCGTGGCGCTGCTCTGGCTTCCGCACTGGCGCTCGGTCGACGGATTGGAAACGCCCGCCTGGGCCTAGCAGTCCAGCGCGCGGCCTAGTACTGGCCGTTGTGCGCCCGATGGCCATAGTGCAGCCAGCGCACCGTGTTACCGTAGATGTGGCCCGGGCGATCAGGCCGGTCCAACAGCGGTGTATCGTGGATGGCCTGCCGCTGGCAGTCCGACAGCGGGGGGGTGGCGCACCCTGTTCCGAGCATCAGGCCCAAGACCAGGCACCGCAGCGGGTTACCGTGTGCCCGCCTGCTGGAGGTTCGATCGGCACGGTGTGGCATGACCGCAAGTTCCCGAATTCTCGCGACGAACCGCCACGCCGCCCATCATGGTTCATCGTCGTCGAACCCGCCCAAGTCAAATGTCGTTGTGCGCGACAGGATCGCATCGATCGCCGCGATCTTGCCGTCGGTGGCCGCGCCGACCAACGGAGCAGGCGGCAGCTCCAAAGGGGATGAGTCTCCTAGATCGGCACACGTTTCGCCAAAATGTGCCGCCCACAGAGCATAGTCAGCCGCCCCCACGTTGCCATTGTGGTCGAAGTCGGCGGCCAACCCGGGTCCACTGGCGCCGAACTGGGCCGCCCAAATGGCATAGTCGGCCGCCGCTACCACGCAATCGCCGTTGGCATCTCCGACCAATGCCGGCAGGCCCGCGACTTCGAGCAGATAGTCGCCATGTCCGGCGGTTGCCCCCACGGCAACGTGATAGACTCCGGCACTCGGCGCGGTAAACACCAACTCGGCTTGTGCGTCGCCCGGCCCCCGATCCTCTGCAGTCGCCAACACCTGGCCCGCCTCGTCGTAGATCACCAGGTGTGGGTCGAGCGTGTTGGTGCCTGCTACGACCGGCGCGCTGGTCCGCAACCGGACGCGCTCTCCCGCCGCGAGCGACACGGCATAGACATCCTCTTCCAGCGGAGGCCAGGTGGCCGTGGCCACCAGCATTGCCTCGAAACGGAACTCTACCAAGAGCGCCGTGATTGGTTCGACCACCGCAAACACCACCTGAAATGGCAGGTTCAGTTGCAGCCGGTCGGCCTGAACGCTCCACGTTCCCAGCACCGCCGGCATGTTGCCCGCCTCGGGCGTGGCCACCGGCAAATTGCCACTCTCGGTCAGCAGTTGATAGTCGATTTGTCCAGTCGCGAATTTGAAACCGACAGAGTCTGCCGAAAATGTTCCATCCGCCGCGAGCGTGATTTCGGGGCTCGTCAGCTTCCAGGTCAGATTTCGCATGGCGGCATAGGCCGTGATGTTTCCCAACACCGTTACCTGTGCGGCGAAATCGGCGGCCGTGCCCAGCGGCGCAAACGCGCTGACGTTGGCCACGGGGTCCAGCGTGCCCGAGACGATCGTTAACCGATTGCCGACCACGCGGACCACCAGGTTGCCTGCCACGGCAGCATCGAGGCTGCCGGGCAGTTGCGGAACGAACGGTACGCTAGCGGTTTGTTGTTGGTCCGACACGTCGCCTTGCAAGTGGATGACACTGCTCGAGGTGTCCAAGGCGAGGGCAAACGTACCTTCCGCCAGGGGGCGCCCCACATGTCCCAACGCCGCGCCCCCCACGGGCAGATGGTTTACGGGCGCCAACGGCGAGTCGTTCGGCTCGAAATCGAAGGCGATTCCTGCCGTGGTCAGCAGGTGATACCGGGCGGCCGCCGGACCTTGGATACGCACGAAATAGGTTCCCGGCGCCGGTGCCTGCCAGGCGGCGATGCCCCATGCCACGTTGCTGGCGATGGCGCCCTGCGGCGAGTTGATCCCCGTGGCCAGCACCGTGGTTCCGTCGGACGCCAGCAGTTCTAGCGACACTCCGGCCAAGGCGTTTCCATCCAGACCGGCTAGCAGCACG
>CAYSXM010000311.1:0-5777 GCA_964434905.1 uncultured Pirellulales bacterium
GCAGCGCGCGCCGGTGCTCCAGAAAATCGGCGCGGCGTACTATCGCATTGGCGACAAGACCAAAGCGGCGGAAGTCTGGCGGCAGATACTGGCGTTGAAGCCCAAAGACACCACGATGCATCTGGCCATGTTCGCGCTGGCCCAAGAAGCCGGCGACGAAGCGATCATGGATCAGGAAATCGCCTCGATGCGTGCAGCGCTGGGCGAGGATTCACCCACCCTGCATTACGCGCAGGCCGCGAAGCAAACGGCCCTGGTACAGCAGAAGAAAGCCCCCCCAGAAAAGCTGAAAGAAGCCCGCGCGCTGTTGGGCCAGGTTCTGGAGCAACGCGACCGCTGGGCGATGGCCTACGCTCTGCGTGGTGATATTGACGTGTTGGAAAAGGATTTCGACTCCGCGATCGAGGATTATCAGCGCGCCTTGGAGTTGGGAGATCGCAACCCCCAGGTGGTGCGCCGGCTGGTCGAACTGTTGACCCGTGCCGGCCGAATGGACGAAGCCCGCGAACAATTGCAAGTGCTATTGCGGGCGGGTGGTTCGGGAATGGAAAGCGTGGGTCGGCTGGGGGTGTTGCTCGATTGGCAGACCGGCAAGCTCGACATCGTGCAGGCAGAAAAGGTGTTGGGTGGTTCAACGGATCCCCAAGATTTGGTGTGGCTAGGTCAGTTGTACGATCAGAACAAACAGACGGAGCAGGCCGAGGAGTCGTATCGCAAGGGCATCGCACTGAACGAGTCGTTGCCCGGGGCGAGACTGGCGCTGGTGGGTTTTCTGGCGAATGCCGGTCGCGTGGAAGAGGCGGAAGCGGCGATCGCCGAAATGCGAACCAAGGTCGACGCCACCGACGCGCCGCTGGCGACCGCGCAGGCATATGAACTGTTGGGCCGGCAGGACGCGGCGCAGACGGCCTATCGCGAGGCAGTTACGGGCAAGCCCGAGGACTTGACCCTGCGGCGCTATGCGGCGAACTTCCTGTTGCGGCAGGGTCAAACCGCCGAGGCAGAAACTCTGTTGAACGAGATTCTGTCGCACGAGGCATCCGACAAGCCGGAAGATGCGCCCGTATTGCAGTGGGCCCGACGACAACTGGCTCGAGTGTGGGCGGTGGCCGGCGACTATGGCAAGCTACAAAAGGCCCTGGAACTGGTCGAGAAAAACGCCGAGGCCGGCAACCTGCGCAACGAGGATTTGCTGCTCAAGGCGTTGCTGTTGGGCCAGGCGCCTGACCGCAAATCGCGCGAGGCGGCAATTGCAATTTTTGAATCGGTCGGCCTGGAAACTTTGCGTCCTGAATCGCGTTTTCAATTGGCGAGACTTTACGAACTCATTGGCGCGTGGGACAAGAGCAAGGAACAAATGCTGTTGCTGCTCACGCAAGACACAAAGAACCCGGCCTATGCCAATTGGTTCATTCGCGTGCTGCTTAAGCACAACGAACTGCAAGAAGCGGTACCGCGCATCGAAAATCTTGCGCAACAAGACCCGACGTCGCTCAACACCATGGAGTTGCAAGCGCGGCTGCTGATTCACCAAGGTCAAGCCGAGCAAGCGGTGGAGATCTTGCGGTCGTCGCTACCCCGCCCGCTGGGTCCGCAACAACGTCCTCTTTTGACCCAGATGGGCAATCTATTGGCCGAGGCATCCGAGCTGCGACCCGACGCCGAACGCCAGGTGTTGTTGCGGGCGGCAGAGCAGTTTTATCGCGATTTCGTCGCGGAGAGCCCCGAATCGGCCTTGGTCCTGGCAGGTTACCTGGGGCGACACGGCGACTTGAATGAGACGATGAAGATTTGCGAACAAGCAGTCGATGGGCAGAACGGCGTTCTGGCCGTGCAGGTGTCGTTACAGGCGTTGCGGGTGCAGCAAGATGCTGCTTCGCCCGAACAGTTTGCCAAGGTCGAGCGCTGGATCGAGCGAGTGTCGGCGGGACTCGGACCAGTGCGGGCCGGGTTGTTTCGAGCAGAGCTGAGCGATGTGCGCGGTAAATACGACGACGCCATTTCGATCTATCGCCAGACCTTGTCCCAGCCCAGCCTCGATCTGGCAGAATCGGTGACCGCGCTGAACAATCTGGCCTTCTTGTTGGCGGTGTACAAGAACGACGGACCCGGTGCCCTGGAACTGGTCGACAAGGCGATGGGGTTGGCCGGTCCCATGTCCGAGTTGCTCGACACGCGTGCCATGGCTCATCTGGCGGCGGGAAACACGCAGAAGGCCATTGGCGACCTGGAAGAGGCAATCGTTTCCGACCCGAATAGCGTGAAGTACTTCCACCTGGCGCTGGCTTATCGCCGGGCCGAGGACCTGACGGCGGCCAACAAGGCTCTGGAAGATGCACGCCGACTTGGTCTGCGCGATAGTAAGTTGCCGGCGCTGGAGCGCAAGAATTATGAAAGCCTGACACGCGATCTGGCCGCTCAGGCGAGTAATTGAACGGCCTGGCAGCCGGTTGATCGACTCGACCGGCGGGGGTGTCGTCGGGATTCGCGGACTATATCGCGACCGAAGTCCTTGTTGTGTGAACCCCGAGCAGCCAGGCTCCGGCATCCAGCGGGGTGGATATTGCCACGGCGGCCGCTTTCGACGGGCTGCCCCACCCCCGGCCATGTTCGCGAGAAAGTCTGCGGCGGCGCGCTGGCCTGCCGAAGGTTGAAGGCGCGACCCGCAAGACCACCATGGGGGGGTAAAACTCCCGGATTTCCGCCACGCGGGGGGCTATTCTCTAGTGGAGGGGATTTAAGAATTACCACCGATGTGGCAATTCTTAACTCCTAGAAAGTCGCGGAGTCATGAATTAGCTTAGTGGCGGGCGGACTCTATTGTTCGATTGCGCAGGCAATCAATGATCTCGTTTCAGATTGCATAGGAGACCCTGAACAGTGGCCAAGACCAAGACCCGTGGGCGTGCTAAGAGCGACATCAGCAAGAGCCAGTTGGTGCGCGATTACCTGGTCGCGCATCCTGACAAGATGCCGAAGGAAGTTGCCGACACGCTGACAGCCCAAGGTACGCCGGTGACCGCGCAACTGGTGAGCACAATCAAGTTCAACGAGGCTCACAAGGGCAAGGGCAAGGGCAAGGGCAAACGCCGGAAGAAGGTTGCCGCAACGACGGGCAGCAAGGTAGCCAAACAAGGTGCGGACCTGGCTTATTCGAGCCTGGTGGCTGCCAAGTCGTTTGCCGAGCAGGCAGGTGGCATCGCGGAAGCGAAGAAGGTGCTGGAAGCGCTGAGCAGCCTGCGCTAACCGCCGCCAGGGCGCGTGCCGGCAATTAGCTAGGCGAGGGAATTAGCGCTCCGTTGTTTTCCAACCGCGGTGGGGAAACCGCGATTGGTAGCGCGCCGGGTCGCTTGCTCAGAGCGGGTTCTTGGGTATGGCCGGCGGCCGCAGCGGCCTGGTGAGTTATTCGACCGGCTGCGAAGTCGCCAGCAGGCGTGGCAGAACGTCGCACCGACGGCATGGTTCTGCGGCCAGCCGGATGTCGCAACGGCGGGCTGCCGACAACACGGCTTCCGCGCCGGCCTCACGCTCGATTTCAGGGCGTGGGGCCGGTGGCGCGTGGCGCCGCTGCTGCGGCCATGCGCCGGGCGTTTGCCGATCGCATTGCGGTGCTGCAGAATTGTGCCGTCCGGTCAGTGGGTGGGGGGCGAGTGCGGCCCCAGCCAGAGTTCGGGGCCGGGGTGGTGCCATGGAAACTCGAGGAGTTGAATCATGATGGGTCGCGGCGCTTGGTTAGCGATGTTGTTGAGCGGGGCCATGGCGTGGGCGGCCCAGGCTGCGCCACCGGCGGGCGCCAAACCGGCAAAGCTCGAATCGCAATTCTTCGATTCAAATGGCGTCAAGATCCACTTCGTCGATGTGGGGCCACGCGATGGCGAACCGGTGCTGTTGATTCATGGTTTCACCGCCAACATTCAGTTGCAATGGGGGCAACCCGGCGTGCTTGACGGTTTGGCCGAGCAATACCGGGTGATTGCTCTCGACAATCGGGGTCACGGCCGTAGTGGCAAGCCGCACGACCCTTCGCAATATGGCCTGGAGATGGTCGAGGATCAGATTCGTCTGCTCGATCATTTGCACATTGACCAAGCGCACATCGTGGGCTACTCGATGGGGGGCTTCATTACGAACAAGCTGCTCTCGGTGCATCCCCAGCGAGTGCTCACAGCCACGCTTGGAGGCGCAGGCTGGAACCAGGAGAACGATCCGCAACTGAACTTCATGGACGAATTGGCCACATCGTTGGAACAGGGGCAGGGCATTTCCCCGTTGATCAAGCGGCTGACACCGCCGGGGCGCCCGCTACCGACCGACGAACAGTTGGCCACGATGAACCAGTTTGTGCTGTTGATGAACGATGCCCAAGCTCTGGCGGCCGTGATTCGATCTTGGAAGGGGCTCATGGTGAGCGAAGAGGACTTGCGAGCCAATGCGACGCCCGTGCTGGCCTTGATCGGTTCGGACGACCCGCTCAAGCAAGGGGTCGATTTGCTGGCCACCGTGATGCCCCACCTGCGCGTGAAGGTTCTGGACGCCGCAGACCACCTGACGGCGCCGGCCCATCCCGAGTTCCTGGGCGGCTTGTCGGGTTTTCTGGCCGAGCATGCCCGAGAGACGGCGGCCGCGGGGGCCGAATAGTCTGGGACGTGGGCTGTTTCTCTTGGTCGTTCAGCGCCCTTGGTCGGATTCGGGCAACGCCAAGGAAGTGAACGCAAGGCCGCAAGGGCGCAAGGGCGCAAGGCAGAGTGAGGCAAGCAGAACCTGATTTCATTGCGTCTTGGCGTCTTGGCGTTGCATTCTTCAACTGGCTGTTAGGCTGGCGCCAGGCGCTCGGCCACGAGCTCGGCCAGGTCTTTCACGACGATGCCAGATTGTTCGTCGGATTTCGAGGCGTCGTCGAGCATGATGGTACAGAAAGGACAGGCCGTGGCCACGGTCCGCGCGCCCGTGGCTTTCAACTGCCGAAACCGCTCGAGGTTGACGCGTTGGTCGATCTCTTCTTCCATCCACATGCGACCGCCACCGGCGCCACAACAAAACGTTTGGCGGCCATGTTGCTCGGGCTCGACGATCGGTAGCACGCCATCGGCCACGGCTGCGAGCACCCGGCGGGGCGCCGCGTCGAGCTGGTTGTGCCGCGACACATAGCAGGGGTCGTGCAGCGTCACCGGGCCAGCGCCCAGGGCTGCGGGCATCAGGGGCAGGCGGCCGGCATCGAGCAGGTCTCCAATCAGTTCGCTGTGGTGTTGCACCTGGTAGTTGCCGCCGAAATCGGGATATTCGTTTTTCAGCGTGTTGAAGCAGTGGGCGCAGCCTGTGACAATCCGCTGGCAGCCCGCGCGGTTCAACGTTTCCACGTTGTGCGTGGCCGCTTCGAGAAAGGTGAATTCGTCGCCCAACCGTCGGGCAGGGTCGCCAGTGCAGCGTTCGGTTTTGCCGAGCACTGCAAAGTTCAGGCCTGCCGCGCGCAGGATTTTTACCAGGGCCTGGGTCACGCGTTGGTTGCGGCGGTCGAAGCTGCCTGCGCAACCGACCCATAGCAGCAGGTCGGGCCGGGGGTTTTCCGCTAAGGTCGGCACGCCCAGATTGGCCGCCCAAGCATCGCGTTCGTCGGGTGGCGAGCCCCAGGGGTTGCCCACGGCGCCGATACTGCGGAGTGCCGCCTGGGTGCTACCAAGAATTTGGCCTTCACCGACCAGGTGGCGACGCATTTCGATGATCGTGCCCATCTGGTCGATGGCCACGGGGCAATTGTGCACGCAGGCGCCACAGGTGGT
>CAYSXM010000312.1:0-5762 GCA_964434905.1 uncultured Pirellulales bacterium
ATTGGCGCGACTGGGACTGAACCCGCTCGGCGAATATGCGGCCTACGAGTTCTGGACCGATCGCTTTTTCCCCAAGATCTCAGGCCGCCTCCAGTTCCCCTTGCAACCGTTGGGAGACAAGGAGTTTGCAGCGGCGGAAAAGTCGGGTACGGCAGTTCGCCGTTGCTGTGCGGTACTGGCACTTCGTCCGTTGAAGGATCATCCCCAGCTTCTGAGCACATCTCGGCATGTCACCCAAGGACTCGTGGACCTTGTTCAAGAGAAATGGAATGAAGCGACAAGAACGTTGCAGGGAGTGAGCCGGGTGGTCGCCGGTGATCCTTATGAATTGCGCATCCTCATGCCGAGCGTGGCTGCGGGCTGGAAAGTGTCCGGCGTGCGGGTGAGCTCGGACGACGAGCAGGCTGGCGTTACGATTGCTGAGAATCAAGCTGAAGCAGGGCTCGCCCGAGCAATGATTCGGACTGAAGTGAGTCGCGAGGTGAAATGGTTTGTTCGGTTTGCGGATACGGCCAAGTGACATGGCACGTCTTCCAACAACTTACGCTGTGGCATTCGAGGGAGCGACCGAGATGGCATTTTTCAACGAATTGGCAGGAACGGAACCTTGTCTCGACGTCTAGAGTTTCCGTAGTGGTGCCTCGGGTGCTCTCCCAGCGCTTGTTGCATCTGCTCATTACGTCTAGTCAGGCCAGGGCCTGTCCTGCAAAACTTAGCCCACCGTGAGTCACGGGGGGTTAGACCAATACTGGCGCCCGATCCCAGCGCACTGGCAAAGCCAGTTGCACCCGATCGCAGTTTTCCCGGCAGCACAACTCCCTCGACGCCTCGCCACGAAAAGCACGCGCAAACCGGGGGGAAACGCCACCGCAGGGGATCTTTGTGCATCGCTACGCGCGGCCTGCTATAATTAGGTGACTCGTCAGTCGCTTTATTATCGGTGCGGTGTTTCTCGGCCAGGTTTCGGATGCGCGTTCGCAAGGTCGGTCGTCCAGTCAATCCCGCACTGCGGGCTGCGCGTCGGCGTCAGATTCTCGACGCGTCGGTCGAACTATTCGCGCGCCGAGGTTTCAATGACACGGAACTCAGCGCCGTGGCCGAAGTGGTAGGCATCGCCAAGGCCACGATCTACCGATACTTTCGCAACAAAACGACTCTCTTCCTGGCCACCGTCGACGACGGCATGATTCGACTGCTGGCCTCGATCGAGGCGTCGCGTCCTGCCCAGGCCGACGGCGTGGCGGTGCTGGCCGCGGCGATCCGCGCCTACCTGGTTTTTTTCGATCGCCATCCTGGGTATGTCGAGCTTTTCATTCAAGAGCGTGCCCAGTTCCGCGATCGCAAAACCCCAACCTATTTTGTCTACCGGGAACGCCATCGCGAGCCGTGGCGCCAATTGGTGCAAGAACTGATAATCGAAGGCCGCATCCGCGTCATGCCGGTCGATCGGGTGCTCGATGTCGTGGGCGATTTATTGTATGGCGCGATGTTCACGCGACGGTTCACCCAACGACGACCGTCCGTCAATCGACAAGCAACCGCCATCCTCGATGTGGTGTTCCACGGGATTCTAGGACCTGCCTTGCCCCAGGGTTCGGCCCCGGCGCGGCGATCGGCGATTGCTTCGCGAAGCACCTCGAGGCGGAGGACATCATGACCACTCGCGCTGTCATCACCCTGCTGGTTCGGTATGCCAGCAGCCCGTTGACAAATGCCGTCGCGGCCTTTCTCAATCTCGCCACGTGCGGAGCACAACTCCGCGCGGCTCGCAAAACTATGACCTACCGCGCATTTTTGCCATCGCATCCTTGCGATGACCGAGCACGTCGAATGCTTCAACTGGCTGCCAGGCTGTTCGCCGGGATGCAACGTGGTGGATGCCTGGTGGGGTTGCTGGCGCTGGCTGCGGGCGAGATTGGCTGCCGGCCTAACGCCGCCGGAAAACCAGGCACGTCCAAAGTCGCGCAAGAAGTGGAAGAGGTAGTGGTCACCCTGGCACAGGTGGAAAGTCGTCCGGCCGAGAGGATGGTCCGCACCGTGGGCACGTTGCGTGGGTTCGAGGAGGTGACACTGACGCCCAAAGTCGAGGGGCGAGTACAAAAGGTCTACCACGAAACCGGCGAACGCGTTCGCCCTGGCGAGTTGCTGTTGGAAATCGACCCCACCGATTTCGAGTTAGCGACACAGGAAGCGCAGCAAGCGTTGGAACTGGAACTCGCACGGCTGGGGCTGTCGGAAGTTCCGCCGGAGCCGTTCGACGTGCAACATCTGCCAGGTGTCGAACGAGCGCAACTCTTGCTGGAAAACGCCGCCCGGCGCCGGGCGCGGGCTGAGCAATTGCGGGCGCGCGATGTCACCACGGAAGAGCAGTGGGACTCCGTGCTGACGGAACACAACGTGGCCGAGGCAAACTTGCGACAAGCGCTGCACGAGGCACGGGCCACGCTCGCCTCCGCGCGCTTTCGACAAGCAACCCTGGCCATGGCGCAACAGCGATTGCTCGATACGCGCATCGTGGCCCCGGCCTTTCCCAGCTTGGGCGGCGAGCCCGCCGATGATGCGGAATATGTGATCGCCGAGCGTCTCGTCTCCGAGGGGGAGATGGTCCGGGCCTTTCCCTCGACGCCGGTGCTGCGTCTGGTGATGGATCAACCGCTCAAGCTCGTCGGACCGGCGGCCGAACGGTATATGGGCGAGGTCCAGGTGGGGCAACCAGTGAAAATCCGAGTCGACGCCTATGGCGACGAAATCTTCGATGGCCTGCTGTCGCGAGTGAATCCCACCGTCGACCCGGCAACGCGCACATTCCAATTCGAGGTGCGCGTCGAGAACCGCGAACATCGACTGAAAGCCGGCGGCTTTGCCAAGGTGGGGATCTTCACGCGGATCGATCCCTTGGCGCTGTCAGTGCCGCTGGAAGCGGTGGTTTCGTTTGCCGGCGTGAACAAAGTGTTTGTCGTGGAAGGCAACGTAGCGCACGCCGTCGAAGTGCGCTTGGGCGTGGCAGGACGAGGTTGGGTCGAATTAACCGGCGCCTTGCAGGCCGGGCAACGAGTCGTCACCAGTGGGCAGTCGCGGTTGGTCGAGGGGTCACGCATTCGGGTGCGCCAAGCCGCTGACGCACAGGTAGCGGAGCGCGCGCGATGACCATCTGGGACATTTGCATTCGTCGGCCGGTGTTCACCTGCATGCTGGTCTCTGCGCCCCTGGTGTTGGGGCTGGCCTCGTACCGCCGGCTAGGGGTCGATCTGTTCCCCAACGTCGATCTGCCGGTGGTGGTGATCACCACCACCCTGATGGGCGCCAGCGTCGAGGAAATGGAAACCGGGGTCACCAAGCCGGTCGAGGAAACGGTCAACACCGTTTCCGGCATCGATGAACTGCGTTCGACCACCAAAGAGGGCTATTCGCAGGTGGTGGTGCAGTTCGTCTTGCAAAAAGATGGCGATATCGCCGCACAGGAAGTGCGCGACAAGATCTCCACCATGCTGCGCCAACTGCCGGCTGGCACCGATCCGCCGATCATCGACAAGTTCAATATCGACGCCGCCCCGGTGATGACCGTCGCTGTGTCGGGGCACCGAGATCTGCGCGAAATAACGGAGATCGCCCGCCGGCAAATCAAAGAGATCCTAGAAACCGTGCATGGCGTGGGGGCGGTAACGCTGGTCGGCGGACGGCAGCGCGCCGTGAATATCGTGGTCGACGCCGGCAGCCTGACTGGTTACCGGCTCTCGATCGAGGATGTGCGCCAGGCACTGTTGCGACAGAACGTCGAACTGCCCGGGGGGCGGATCGACCAAGGTCCGCGCGAGACGATTTTGCGCACCATGGGTCGGCTCGATCGGCCTGACGATTTTCTCGACCTGATCGTGACGACGCGCGACGGCTACCCGATTCGCATTCGCGACTTGGGCCGCGTGGAAGACTCCGCAGAAGAGCCGCGAGGGCTGAGTCGACTCGATGGCGAATCGGCGGTCAGCCTGATCGTGCAAAAACAATCTGGCCAGAACACCGTCGAGGTGGTGGCCGCGGTCAAGTCGCGACTGGCGTCGCTGTCGTCCGGCCTGCCCTCCGACATCATCACCAATGTCATTCGCGACCAGTCACGCTTCATTGAAACCTCTATCGAGGAAGTGAAATTCCACCTGCTACTCGCCGCCGTATTGGTCAGCCTGACCATCTTGTTGTTCATTCGCGATTGGCGCACCACGGTCATCGCCGCGCTCTCCATTCCCACCTCGATCATCGCCACCTTCGCCTTCATGGACGGCATGGGCTTCACGCTCAACAACATCACCATGCTGGCGCTGATCCTGGCCATTGGAATTGTGATCGACGACGCCGTCGTGGTTCACGAAAACATCTTTCGGCACATGGAGGAATACGGCCGCTCGGCACGCGAGGCCGCCAGCACCGCCACGGGCGAAATCGCCTTGGCCGTCATCGCTACCACGCTCTCGCTCTTGGTAATTTTCGTGCCCGTGGCATTCATGTCGGGGCGTGTCGGACGGTTCTTCAATTGCTTCGGGTTCGTCGTCGGTTTCTCGGTGTTCCTGAGCATGTGCATTTCCTTCACCATGACTCCCATGCTCTGTTCTCGCTTCTTGAAGCTGGATGCCGACCATCAGGGCAGCAAGGGGGGCCGGGTATGGCGCGCCATCGAACGTGGCTATAGTGCCCTGCTGGGCTGGTCGCTGGGCCATCGCTGGGTCATCATGGCCACCTCGCTGGGGCTGTTGCTCTCGACCCCCACTTTGTTTCGCCTGGTGGGCATGGAGTTTCTGACCCAAGACGACCAAAGCGAAATGCAAGTCGTCGTCACCTTGCCCGAAGGCTATTCGCTACCACGGGCCGATCGCCTGTTTACCGAGATCGAGGGTCGGCTGCGCAGGCTGCGCGGTGTGACGCACCTGTTCACGGTCATCGGAGACACCACCGGCCGCGTGGCCAAGGGACAAGGCGACGTGACCACCGGCGAGATCTACGTCCGCCTGGTCGATCTGGGCGAACGAAGCTACTCGCAATTCGAGATCATGCGCGACGCCCGATCGCTGCTGACCGACTATCCCGATTTGCGGATTGCCGTGCAACCGGTGATGGCCTTTCAGGCCACGGGGTTTCGCGCGGTTGATGTCGATCTGAACCTGTGCGGGCCCGACCTCGATCAGCTTCAACGGCATGCCGAAAAAATCACCGCTTGGATGCGCCGCGAGGGGCATTTTGTCGACGTCGATACCAGCCTGTCGCTGCGCAAACCCGAACTGCGCGTACGCGTCGCCCGGGAAAAGGCCAGTGAATTGGGAGTCCCCATTCAGACCGTCGCCGCCACGCTCAATACCTTGGTGGGGGGCGAAATCGTGGGGAAATACAAAGAGGCCGACGAACAATACGACGTGTGGCTGCGCGCCGATTTACCTTTTCGCGATAACCCCGATGCGATCGCCGCGTTGACCATTCCCTCGACCCGGGTGGGCTTAACACCGCTGTCGAATATTGCAGAACTCGAACCCGCGCAGGGGCCGGCCACGATCGACCGCTTCAACCGACAGCGTCAGGTGGTGGTCATGGCCAACCTCGACGGCCTGGCCTTGGGCGACGCCGTCGACAAGCTCACGGCCCACCTGCAAACACTGCGCCTTCCGTCGGCCTATTCGTACGAGTTCATCGGCCGCGCCAAAATGCTCCGAGAATCGAACACGAATTTTCTGGTCGCCTTCCTGCTGAGTTTCGTCTTCATGTACATGGTGCTGGCGGCTCAG
>CAYSXM010000313.1:0-5748 GCA_964434905.1 uncultured Pirellulales bacterium
GGGCCTTGGCCGGATACGGCGGGCTACAGTTGTCAAGGCAGTCGTCTACTCTGGTAAATACGCAGGCTTTGCTGGCGCTCGCAGCCGGACTGTTCCTCGTGTGGGAAGGGCTGCGATCGGCCGGAGTGATTCGGCGGCGGGCAGTGGTAGGTAATGCCTGCCTGGCAGGCAGCGTGTTCGCGCCCTGGCTGCGATCGAACCATGTGGGCGGTGTGTTTCTGGCCGGGCTGTTCACGGGGTTTTTGCCGTGTGGGCTGGTCTATGGTTTTCTGGCACTGGCAGCCAGTCAGGGAAGCCTGTCGCGCGGCATGGCGACGATGGCTGCTTTTGGCGTGGGAACGGTGCCGCTGATGGTGGTCACAGGTACCATGGCTCCACTCGCCGCACGCAGCCCCTGGGGCCTACGGTGGCGACGGCAAGCAATTCGCTTGGCCGCCTGGTGCGTGGTGCTCTGTGGCGCGTTGTCGGTAGCGCGGGGTGTGGGCTTTGCCCGGGTACCAGGTCAGTATGAAGGCCCGGGTTGCCCGGCCTGCCGCGCTGTTCATCCGACGGGCGGAACCAAACCGATGCGTGCGGTGAGCACGAAGCCTCCCAACAGCAGCAGCAAGCCCATCAGCACGATCACGCCGTAAAGGGTTTGGGTGCCATCGTCGGGCCGCGGCTTGCGGCGAAACAAGCGCGTGGCAAACACCCCGCAAACCCAGTTCCAGTGCATCATGACATGCAACAAGATGGATAGTACGGCCAGCGCCATGAGATTGAATTGAAGCGCAGCCCAGGCGTCGTAATTCTGGCCCCAAATGGTCCACCCTTTTGCTGCGGTGCCGGGTGGGAACACAAATCGCACCACGCACGACGTGGCAAAAATAGCCACCGTGAGGGCCAGCAACACACCGTCGAGCAGGAAGTTCGTGATGGTTCGCGACATGGCGAGGAGTGTAGCGAACCACACGGGGCTCTGCCTAGGATGTTGGTCGGCGCAATAGCCAACGTCGTCCAGGGGTCGTTACTCCCACAAGCCGGTGGTCTCGCCGCCGGCGCGGGTTCCCAAGCCGCGCCACACTTCGAGGGCCACCGTGTTGGCGACCGGCCGCGACGAGCCATCCATCAGTAGCACATTGACGATGCCGGGGTGGTAACTACGGGCCGTTACCGCGGCGTAGGTTATTTGGGTCGCGTGCTGCCCCTCTTGTCGCGAATTGTAGTCGACATCGTAGGTGACACCGTCGCTGTGTTGGTACAGCACGGGAAAATTGGGCCGAAACACGGTGGTAATGCCCGAGTGATGCACGCGTCCATCGCACCATTCGGTGTGCCCTGTGTTGTCGTTTCGCAACGAACCCAATTTGAACGCGGCGCTGCTCGCTAGTGGTGCCAAGTCGCCGCTGGTGGCAGGCGGCGTCGAACCAGGGTCGGAGGTATTGCGAAAATAGGACGTAAACGCTTTGACCTCGGCCGCCGCCAGTGTATTCGAAAGGCCATCGGTAATATGCTGTGGCGC
This sequence comes from uncultured Pirellulales bacterium, assembly GCA_964434905.1. Lineage (GTDB taxonomy): Bacteria > Planctomycetota > Planctomycetia > Pirellulales > CAYNRE01 > CAYSXM01. Next base: position 1,502 of record CAYSXM010000313.1, read on the forward strand.
AAGTCGCGCATTGACAAAAAACACGCCGTCACCCCCTTGGTTCGTAACGGGGTTGTAAACGAACCAGGTACCGAAATTGAAGCCGTAGCACAGTGGGTAGACATAGGGTGCGCCATTCTTCGTGCGAACCAAGTCGCCTACATCGCTAGGACAGAGCAGGGTCGCAACGCGCATGGTCGGAACGCCCGACGTCGACTGGGCGTCCCAGGCCACATCAAGCTGCACTCGATCGTAAAGCGTGGCCTGTTCAAAATATGGGAGCAACCGGCCATGAATCGACCACGAGCCATTGTTGCCAGATAACACGGTGCCCGGAGTCAAGCAGAAGCTGGGCGGATAGACCCCCAGGGCCGTCTGATAGTTGTGCAAGGCCAAGCCCAACTGGCGCAGGTTGTTGGTACAACTGCTGCGGCGCGCTGCTTCGCGGGCTGCCTGCACGGCGGGTAGCAGCAGCGCGATCAAGATGCCGATGATGGCGATAACCACCAGCAGCTCGACCAGGGTGAAGCCACGTGCTGGCCGCCGACACGCAGCGGGTCTGGTGGGGGCGATGTCCGTCAAGTGCATCGTTAGGCCACGGTCCGGCATTCGATGTCCGGTCGATTGTCAATTACGACCGGTGAGGGGGGCGAAAATCGGCCGACAAAGTGTATCAGCAGGTCGGCGTGCGAGGCAGGTCAGCGGCCAGTTTGTGGCGCGGCGCGAGATGGTGGCCCAAGCTGGTAAGGCGCATTGATGCGACGCTCGATTCGGCTACAACTGTTGTGGCCAACGCTCGCCTTGATGATCGGCACGCTGGTGTCGAGCAGCATCGCCAGCGCTTGGTGGGTGCGCCGCCGGATTGCCGAGCGCGAAGCAGCTTGACTGGACCAGGTGGTCGAATCGTTCCCTGGCCCTGATCCAGCAGTCGTCGCGCGTGGCTATCAAGGGGTTGTTCCGACAAACCGATTGGAAACGTAAAGGCAAGCGCGCGATGAGTCAGCGAAACAGCGGCAGTCGTTCGGGTTGGCTGAGAAAACTAGGTGTTGCGACGCTGGGACTGCTTGTCGTCGGACAGGCCCCTGCCACAGAACCCCCCAACGTACTGTTCATCGCGGTCGACGATTTGAACACCGCGCTCGGTTGCTACGGTCACCCGGTGGTGCACTCCCCGCACATCGATCGGCTGGCGGCCCGGGGCGTGCGCTTTGACCGAGCCTATTGCCAGTTTCCCTTGTGCAACCCCAGTCGTTCGAGTGTGTTGAGCGGGTTGCGCCCCGACAGTACCCGCGTGTTTGACAACCAGGCGCGGGTGCGCGACATGGTGCCGGGGCTGACCACCATGCCCGAGTTGTTCCGGAAACGGGGCTATTTTGTCGCACGGGTGGGCAAGCTTTATCATTACGGTGTGCCGGGGCAAATAGGTACCGACGGCTTGGACGATGCTCCTTCCTGGGATCAGGTGATCAATCCGCGCGGTCGCGACAAGGACGACGAATCGCAGGTGGTCAATCTGACGCCGGCTCATCAACTGGGGGGCTCGCTGTCGTACCTGGAAGCCGAAGGGAGCGACCAGGAACAGACCGACGGCCAGGTGGCGGCCGCGGCGGTGCGATTGCTGGAAGCACATCGCGAAGGGCCGTTTTTTCTGGCAGTAGGATTCTATCGGCCGCATGTGCCTTGCGTGGCACCACGGTCGTATTTCGCGCGCTACGACCCCCTGCAGTTGGTGCCGGCCGAGCTGATGCCAGGCGATCGCGAGGGAAAGCCCGCCGCCGCGCTGACAATTCATCCGCCGCACTATGGCCTTGACCCGTCGGCGCAATCGCGGATGGTGCAAGCCTACTTCGCTTCGATCTCCTTTGTCGACGCGCAGATCGGGGCCTTGCTCGACGGACTAGACCGGCTGCAGCTTGCCGACCGCACCATCGTGGTGCTGTGGGGCGACCACGGCTGGCACCTGGGCGAACATGGCTTGTGGCAAAAGAAGACGTTGTATGAAGAGTCGGCACGGGTGCCGTTGATTGTGGCCGTGCCTGGCGCTGCCGGTGCCACCTCGCCAAGGCTGGTGGAATTGGTCGACCTATATCCCACGCTAACCGAGTTGTGCGGCCTGCCGACGCCGGCAGAACTTGAAGGCTTGAGCCTGGCGCCGCTGTTAGAGCGTCCTGACCGCCCCTGGAAACTCGCCGCGTTCACCCAAGTGCGCCACCATGTCGGCCAACAATACACTGACGGACGCGCGATCCGCACGGAACGCTGGCGCTACGTCGAGTGGGAAGGTGGTAAGCTGGGGCGCGAACTATATGACCATAGCCAAGATGCACAAGAACAGCACAACCTCGCCGCCGCGCCAGAACACAGCGAAACGCTAGCACAGTTGAAGGATCTGTTGCAGGCAGGCTGGCGCCGAGCACTACCGGCGGAATAATCGACCGGTTGGCACGACGCGTTCCCCGGGCCGTCTCCGCACAATAGCAGCCCGCTAAACTATTAATCGGGCTGCTAGGCGCGGCGCAGGTTGCCTACAGGCCTCGGAATCGCTTGTGTTCCTCGAGCACGCGACGATATTCCTCGATATCGACATCGCGCTCGGAACAAGTCAGGAACAGGTTCTCCTCGACCGTGAAGTTGCCGTCCCACTGCATCACTTCGTCGTCGGTCCACGAAAACTGGTACTGGCGCAACTGGTCGTCCGTCATCCGGCTGAAGTACGCACGCAGATTGATGTCGGTTTCGTCCATCAGCATGCCTTCCGGCATTCTTTCGTAGTTCACATCGGGCGCGGTCATGACGAGCTCCTGTGTGGGAAAACGCGGGCCTGGCATGTGCGGCTTGTGCGGGCAAAGGCCGACGACGCCGAGTGGTAGGTCTCGGCCTGGCCCCGCCGGATCGATTGTAGATCGCCGAGGGCGCGTCCGAAAGCCACCGACGTAGCATCTGACAGTCCCTAGTCCGGGATGGGTGGGGCGGGGCCCTTAGCAGTAACCGGTCGGCAGGTCCGACGTTATACTATGCGCAGGTGGGTCGGGGTGTCGGCCCGCCACACCATTCCGATCAACGCACGGAATAAGGAACTTTGTCATGCCGGAAGGCCGCATTCAAACCTATGCCGAGTTCTGGCCGTATTACGTCCGCGAGCATGCACAACCAGTGAATCGGGTGCTGCACTTCCTGGGGACCACCGTGGCCATGGCGTTGTTGGCCTATGCGATCTATTCAGGACGGTGGGGCTTGCTACCCGTCGTGCTGCTGTGCGGTTACGGCCCGGCCTGGATCGGCCACTTCGGCATCGAAAAGAATCGTCCCGCCACGTTCAAGTATCCGTTGTGGTCGCTGGTGAGCGATTTCCGAATGTGGGCACTGATCGCCACCGGACGCATGGGGTCCGAGGTCGCTCGCGCGATGGCCCAGGCACGCTAGCAGCCCGATGAAGAATTCGGAGGGCTGTTAGACAGTGGGAAGTGCGATACCCAGTTTGCGCGCCCGGACTTGCATCGCGCGCTGAAAATATTGAAACGGATAAGGACGCTTGGTGCGTGCCCAACCAAACGTGGTGCGCACCAGCGACTCGGGCAGATCGCCGTCTGTGACCATCTGAGCAATCTGTGCCAGGTAGCGAAATTCTTGTGGGCGCCGTGCGCGCAGGCCCTTTTCCAAGGTGGCGCGCAGATCGATCTGCACCGCTTGACCTTGGTCGGTATTGGCCGAGTTGTCGGTCGTCGTGCCCGATGTTGAGCCCGGCGAAACACCTGACTGCCAGGACCAGGCAGTTACAATTGGTCCGGCGGTTAAAGCGCAGCCAGCCAAGGCCGCGCTAGCAAGTGCCCTGGCTGACACGCGCCGACGTGCGGGGCCACTGGAAACGCTTCGCATCTGGCATCCTTACCTGGGCAGACAGCCTTACCTGGCAGACAGCGCCCGGAATCTGCTTGGCTACCTGGGGGGCGTGAAGTATCAGAATCTCGCCGCGGTGCCAAGGTCAAGCGAGGTTTCACCGGCGCGGGGTTCGCAACTACGTCTTGTTCGGCGAGAACCGAGCGACAGCGGCCGCCGTGCGCGACAGGTGGCACATGCGGTGGGGCGAAACAAACGCCGGCGACTGGGCAACTCGGGTCAATCGCGGCGACTGGGCATGCGAGAAAGCCCCGTGAAGGGGCGGAACGTGATTCGAGCTTGTAGTCCGGACCTGTTGGCAATGCGAACTCGGCGGCCGCAGCCAGGCATCGATCGCCGAATCGCGCTAACTCCATGAACCGCATTGACTT
>CAYSXM010000314.1:0-5746 GCA_964434905.1 uncultured Pirellulales bacterium
TGGCACAAGAGCTGCTGGGGCTCGATGCCCTGGAACAGGTGGCCATCGATCGCAAGATGATCGAGCTCGATGGTTCGCCCAACAAGAAAAACCTGGGGGCCAACGCCATTCTGGGCGTGTCGCTGGCCACCGCGCACGCCGCCGCTAGCTATTGCGGCTTGCCCCTCTACCGCTATCTGGGCGGCCCCACGGCCAACCTGTTGCCGGTCCCATTGATGAATATTATCAACGGCGGCCAACACGCCGACAACGCCGTCGACGTGCAGGAGTTCATGATCGTGCCCTGGGGGTTCGACACCTTTCACGAAGCGCTGCGCTGTGGAGCCGAGGTATTTCACCAACTGCGCAAAGTGCTCAAGTCCAAGAAACTGAATACCGCCGTAGGCGACGAGGGTGGTTTCGCTCCCGATCTTCCCAACAATGCCCAGGCACTGGCGCTGATTACCGACGCCATTTCCCAGGCCGGCTATCAGCCGGGTTCGCAAGTGGCGATCGCGCTCGATGTGGCCGCCACCGAGTTTTACGACGCCCGGGCCAAAACCTACACCTTCGATGGCCAGGCCATTAGCTCGGCCAAAATGATCGATCTGTTGGCCGGCTGGGTCGAAAAATACCCCATTGTCTCCATCGAGGACGGCTGCTCGGAAGACGACTGGGACGGTTGGAAGGCTCTCACCGAGCGATTGGGATCGCGAGTGCAGTTGGTGGGCGACGATCTGTTCGTGACCAACACCGACCGGCTACGGCGCGGCATCGAGCAGGGCGTGGCCAACAGCATTCTGATCAAGGTCAACCAGATTGGCACGCTGACCGAAACCATCGAGGCCATCAAGCTGGCCGGACGGAATGCCTATACCAGCATTGTCAGCCATCGCAGTGGCGAGACCGAAGACGCCACCATCGCCGACCTGGCCGTCGCGCTCGGAACCGGGCAGATCAAAACAGGCAGCTTGTCTCGCACCGACCGGTTAGCCAAGTACAATCAACTGCTGCGTATCGAAGCGGCGCTCGAAGATGCCGCCGAATATGGCGGCAAGCTGTTTCGCTATCGGCCGACCGCCTGATCTCAGCAGGCGCGCGGCCGACGCAGGCCCTGGTAACCGCAGGGGGGGATAGGGGTCGATGGCCACATCAAACGAGCCCGCGCGGCGCCCATGGGCCGACTCGCCTTGGTTTTGGCTAGCGGTTTTTTCAGCGGCCGCTTGGCTGGCGCTGTGGGGCATCGGGGGCAAATACGCGCGGCGCCAGTTCCGGCTGGAACAAAAGTTCGCGCACCGGGTGCAAACCTGGAACACGCGCGACGCCCGTTCGCCTACGCCCGTTGCCGCGGAACTGCCGACAGTGGCCGTAGCGTCGCCCCGCCCGCGCTCGGCGCTGGCCCCGCTGCACTGGGCGCTGGCTGCCACGCTGGTGGTCGCGTTGTGGCGGCTGTGGCTCGGCGCGCGCACCGCGCACGGTGCCGGCCCATGACCTGGCTCTGGGACGATCCGACCTTGATCTTGTCGGTGGGCGTGCTGATCGAAGGCCTGCTCGGCGTGGTCCTGTTCCAAACCGGCCGCGGGTGGGTGCTGGCCGCCATGCTCGGCATACTGGTCTGCGTGTTGGCCGCCGTGGCGGTGGAATATTTCGTGGTCACCCCGCGAGAAGAAGTCGAGAACACACTGGCGGAAGTGGCTGCGGCGCTCGAAGCGAATGACTTGCCCAGCTTGCTCGGTTACCTGGCCGACGACGGGGGCCAAATCCGCGCCAGCGCCACCGACGCACTTTCACGGTTCAAGGTGCGCGAGGCCCGGATCCGCAATCTGCGTGTCACGGTCGACCTGCGCGCGCTGCCCCCGCGCGCCACGGCCGATTTTCACGGTCTCTTGACGCTGGACGACCCGCGCGGCCAGGTGCCTTACGAACATTTTGCACGCGATTTCACCGTGTTTTTAGAGCAGCGTTCCGGCCGCTGGCTGCTGGTGCGGTACGAAGATCGCGATCTCCGTTTGCCGAAATAGTGGCCACGGCGGCAGTGTGTCGCAACAGTTCGACGGCGCAGTTTGTTGATACCGCGCGACAGTAGAGGTAGCCGCATCCACGCAACAGGGTGCGTGTGGATTTGCAGCGTGTGGATTTGCAGCGTGTGGATTTGCAGCGTGTGAAAATCGCGCCGCGCGCCAACTGGCCATGTGCCGGCCACAGAGCAGTAGGCCGGCGAAGAGCCTGCCAGCGAGGAGGGCACCAGCCACCGCCGGGAGCCGGCGAAGAGCCTGCCAGCGAGGAGGGCGCCAGCTACGGCGGGGAGCCGACGCAGAGCCGGCCAGCCACGGACCGGAGCCAGGTTTCTACCGCCCCCAACGGCGAAGCAGCAGATCGACGGCGCGGGTGCGCTGCGTGGACTTGAGCGCCTCACGCGCCGCAGCCCAAGTGCCTGCCACGAGCGAGTCGGTCGCCGCGTGCCCTGGCCACAGCAAGTCCAGATCGGTCTGGGCCTGTTCGCCCGCGGCGGCAATCAATGCGCCTGCTACGTTCAATCCAATGCCACCTCCAGTACCAACCGTGAAATTGAAAGGGTTGTGCTGCCGGTCGTTTGAATAGATCGCCACGCTCCCCGTTCCGGGGCCTAACTTACGCAATTTGAAACTCGTTGTGACACCCGGAGCTAACGTCAAGTCGCCGTACGGAGCCACGAGCGCCAGAACCCCGCCAATGGTCGGTGCGCTACCAATGAGGTTTAAAGGAGCGTTGCCGTTGTTCTTAATCAAGAAAGGTGACACGCCGTCCCAGCCAGACGCCGCTCCACCATCCGAAACACTGCCATATAACCCGGATATTCCGCCGGCCGGATAGTAAACGTGCGCCCGAGGATTGGCAGCGTCGACGGCGCCGATCACGGTGATTCGAAACGGCGACCGGGCGGGGTCGTCGTTGGGAATTGTCAACGTCTCGCGATAGATCCTCGCGACATCGTTTTTGAGCCGAACCGTAAAGGTATCTGAACGCCCTTGCCCGAGTACGTTGACCAGGCCTTCGTCTAAAGCAAACCCGAGGGGAACAACCGGCTGACCAAGTGCGCCGACCGACAAGGGATCGTCTCCGACGTTTCGGACCGTAAAGACCATCGACGAGGATGTGTACCCTTCCACGATGGTTCCAAAATCCACCGCATCGCCTGAGTTCAAGACCCGAGACCCCACCGAGACCTGTATCTCACGGGTGGTATAGACTGTCCACTTTACGAGGATTGAATACACGGGTGTGTCTGGGTCGTTCGATTGAACGGTTAGGACCTCCGTGAATGTTCCCAGTGCATCGGTATCAAACAGGACTTTCATATAAGACAGGTCGCTCGGCACCACCGGAGAGCTGGGCAGATCGGTCACATGCATCCCGCTGCCTGGCTGCACGGAGACGCTGTAAATGCTGAGCGGCAGGATGCCATAGTTGTAGACTCGAAGGGTTTTTTCCAGACGTTGTCCTTGTTTCACACTTCCAGCATTGTAAGTGTCACCGTTGGATGTCCCAAGGTCGATGTCTGGTTGCGGCGGGCGGATTTCTCCGTCAATGAAGACTTCGAACGGACTCTCGTCCGGATCGTTCGAGCGGATGACGACATATCCCTCCTTGGGCCCCGGCCCAGACAGCGTGTCCATCTGCACCCGAAATGTGACCGAGCCATTTTGTGGAATCGGATTCGGAAACAGCGGTTGCCCGAGAGGAGGCGGGTCGAGAAGGAAGTAGCCTGCAGGTAGCGAAACACTTTGCACCGTCAGGTCGCCGCGAAAGTCGTTGCGGATGGTAAACGTGCGATTGGCGCCGAGGCCGGCCTGCCAACTCGTACCAAAGAATGGCGAGATGCCGCCGTCGACTAAAGGAACCCCATCCATCAGCACCGTGATGTCTGGCGGTGGCAAGACCACGTTGCCGGTGAGATTGAATCGACAAACGCCTTCATCTCGATCGGACGAGCGAATGACTAGTGGGCCTTGATGTGATTCCACACGGCTTGTGACTTGCCGAACCTTTAGCGCATACGCACCACCAGGCGATAGCATTGCCGGCGGGCTCCCCGAGGCCCATTCGAAACCGCTAGGAATGTCGATGCCATCTAGTCGTAGAGGAAAGTCGCCTTCGTTGCGAATCTCGAACGAAGAACTGGCACCGACGTCGCCAATATACTGCGTGGGAAAGGAGAATTCCTCGAGCCCTGTACAGCTCAACAAACTGGGCAGTTGATAGACCGCGATCTCAGGGTCGCCGACAAACCCTGTAATCGGGAAGTCGAACGGCGAGTCGTTCCAGTCTGACGAGTCAATTTGCACTCGACCCGAAAAGGTGCCGCGCAGTCCGGTATTTAGTCGGATCGCGAACTCGGTCGCGGCGCCAGGCGCTAGCGTCGCCGCTGGCGCCGCGATCAACGAGAAACCGGCGGGAATTGCAACCTGTGTTATCGTCAATGGGACAGTTCCGTTGTTTCGCACAACAAAGGTCCGCACCGGCGCCGCAGCACCGACTTGCACCTGACCAAAGTCCTGGACTTCGTTCTGGCCGTCTGCCAGGCCATCTAGCGATATTTCCGGTAGTAACCAACGACCTACGATGGGTGTATCGCCGTTGAGCCCAAACCTCCATTCGAGTTCGTGCTCCTGATCGTCGTCTAGGTTCAGAAACCATCGCAAGATGCTGTCCGAATAGCCGCCGCGTACCACGCCGACATGGTCGCGACCACCGCCATTCCAGTCGCCGACAACTGGCTTGTCCCCTGGCAACCCGAAGTGGTATTCGATTTCATGGACCTGATCGGCGCTGCCAGTTTTGTCCAATAGCCAACGCGAGATATTGTCGGAGTAGCCACCGCGAACCACTCCCACGTTGTCCGTACCGTTTCCATCCCAGTCGCCAACCACCGGAACGTCGCCCGGCAATCCGAAGTGAATCTCGATCTCATGAACCAGATCTTGATCCCAAGTTTTATCGAGAAACCAACGAAAAATGTTGTCGGAGTAGCCCCCACGGACGACGCCAATGTTGTCTTGCCCGTTGCCGTCCCAATCGCCCACGACAGGAATGTCACCCGGCAATCCGTAAACAATTTCACGTTCATGGGTCGGATCACCGTCGTAGTCTAGATACCAATGCAACAGGCCGTCACCGCCGGGGCGAACCGCACCCGCGAAATCACCCTGACCGGTCCAATTCCCGACCACTGTCCGGTCGCCGGGCAGACCATAAACAAAGTCAATATCGTGCGTCGTGTCACTATCGAGACCTAATAGCCACTGCGAAAGCGCACCGCCGCGCACCGCGCCCACCTGATCTCGGTAGATCTTGCCGTAGTTCGACGCAAACAGCGCGTAGTCACCAGCACCGACCGACATATCGTGATCGAAGTCAGCAGACAGGCCCGAGCCGACACTTCCAAATTGCGCGGCCCACAGCGCATAGTCGGCGGTGCCAACCGCGCCGTCGCCATTTGCGTCGCCCGTGCCAGCCGAGAGCACTTCACGCCGCTCAAGCAATTGAAAACCAGTGGTTCGCACACTGCGCGGCTGTCGCAATCGTCGGATCGGCATCGCATGTCTCCAGTTCTGTGAGAACTGTCTCGTGATCGCCCAAAAAATCGCTCTACCTGCGGTCCCTGGCGGCGGGTGGCCGGGCAGTGCTGCCCGCAATTGGACCGAGGACCAACTAAAGGCATGCAGCCTCAAGACATGCAGCCAGGAAAGCCGTACCGTCACGGGGGGGGGGGGGGGGGGGGGGCGGG
>CAYSXM010000315.1:0-5735 GCA_964434905.1 uncultured Pirellulales bacterium
CAGCGAGCAATTGCGGTAACGTCAGACCCAGCGCGCTGGCCGTGCCGGCGCGCAGCATGGCACGCCGGCCGATACGCCGGCTCCGCAGAAACTCGGAGCAGCCCGCCAAAGGCGGTGTGGTTCGTGGAATTCGGCGAAGGGCCATGATGCAACCGCTGTCACTGAAATCGACCCATCAACGCTCGTTGATTTTATCGTTCTAGCGAGGTTCAGGCAACTGTCGATTGGGTCGCGCAACTGGTTGGCCAGCTTATAGATATGTTACCATTACCGAGCAGGCGGGTCCCCCCGACGATTGATTGGCCACTGGAAGCGTGTCGCGGTAAAGTGAGGCGCTGACCGCGATTCGGTTTGCGGCGGGCCCTCGCGTGGTTGGCGCAAGGCGGGCTCGCACGGGGGCCAGGCACGTGGTGCACGTCGCGCGCGGCTGGCACCGCACAAGGAGTGTTTGTTTGATCACTGAAGTCCAGGGTCTCGTCGCAAGTCTTGAACAACACATCAACCAGGTGGTGCTGGGCAAGCCCGAGGTAGTGCGGCTGTGCGTGGTGGCTCTGCTGGCCGGCGAGCATGTGCTCTTGGAAGATGTTCCGGGCGTGGGAAAAACCTTGGTAGGCAAGGCTTTGGCGCGGAGCGTGAGCGGCCGGTTTTGTCGGATTCAATTCACACCCGACCTGTTGCCCAGCGATATCGTAGGGAGCAGCCTGTTCAACAGTAAGACCAGCGAATTCGTGTTCAACCCCGGTCCGATTTTCGCGAACGTGGTGCTGGCCGATGAAATCAACCGTACCACTCCCCGCACCCAGAGTGCGTTGCTCGAGGCGATGAGCGAGAGCCAGGTTTCGGTCGATGGCAAGACCTACGACCTGCCTCGCCCTTTCTTGGTCATTGCCACTCAAAACCCCTTCGAGTTTGAGGGGACCTATCCACTGTTGGAAAGCCAGCTCGACCGGTTTCTGATTCGCACCCGCATCGGCTATCCCGACCGCGAGGACGAGCGCCGCGTGCTGACCACGCACCGGGCCGGCGAGCCGGTGGAGCAAATGGATTCGGTGGTTACTTGCGAACAGGTGCAAAGATTGCAGCGTGCCACCTGCGACATTGCGGTCAGCGATCCGGTGCAGGAATATCTGCTCGATGTGGTCGACGCGACCCGCACCAATTCCGACCTGCACGTCGGTGTTAGCACCCGCGGCGCGCTGCGGCTGTATCGGGCGTGCCAGGCCTTGGCGCTGATCGAAGGACGAAGTTTCGTCTCGCCCGACGACGTGAAGCGCTTGGCCGTGCCGGTACTGGCACACCGTGTGATTCCCAAGGGCTATATCCAATTGGGACAGCGCGACGTGGTGGAAACATTGATCAAGCGCCTGTTGTCCGAAGTCACCGCCCCGACGTGATCGCCCACGACCATCGCGTGGGAGAACTTCGTCGCTCCTTTCTTCCGCAGTCGGCCCCGAGAGCCATGGCTCGAAAACGCCACACCCGGCTGACCAGCGAGGGTTTCGCCTTTCTGGGCGTGTTGGCAGTGGTGCTGACCGCGGCCTTGATCCGCGACATCAATCTGTTGATGGTGCTGTTCAGCATGCTCAGCGGTCTGTTGTTGCTCAATTGGCGCTGGGCGGCTGTCACGCTGCGCGAACTATCGGTGCGTCGCCAGGTTCCCGAACGGGTCAGTGCCGGCGACCCTTTCGATGTCGATGTGGAATTGACCAGCCAGCGGCGGCGGGGCGGCGCCTGGGTGGTGCGTATCGAAGACCACTTGGTCCGTATCGTGCCACCCCTACCGGTGGCAGCGGTCACCGCGCGGTTGTTGTCGCACCGGGTGCCGGGGGGTGGATTGGCCACGGCGACCTACCGTGCGCGGCTGGTCGATCGTGGCCGATACCGTTTGGGACCCGTTAGCCTGAGCACACGCTTCCCCTTGGGCTTGGTCGAACGGCGCGCCACGATTGACGTGTCGCAACACCTGGTGGTGCTGCCTCGTCTGGGCAGGTTGACCAACCTGTGGCAGCGCCGCCTTCGCGACGCCAACGTGGGACACCGCGAGGCGGAACGCCAACAGGGGCTGCTGGAAGGCGAGTTTCATGGTCTGCGCGACTGGCGCACGGGTGACAGTCGGCGGTGGATTCATTGGCGCACTTCAGCACGCCAAAGCGCGCTCATGGTCCGCCAGTTTGAGAAACAAGGGCACCAGGACCTGGTGTTGCTGGTCGACCCTTGGCAACCCCGGTCGGCCAGCGCCACCGACCGGGAAAACGTCGAGCTGGCGGTCAGCCTGGCTGCCACGATCATTCACGAACTGGGACGCCGCGGCGGCCAGGTGGTGGTGGGCTTGGCCGGACGCCAACAGGTTTTGGTTCGCGCGCCCGCCTCGATGGCGTTGGTCTATAACTTGCTCGAGTCGCTGGCGGTGCTCGAACCTACCTCGGCCGACCCCTTGCCTGCGCTGCTCGCAAGCGCCCTCGAGAATGTTCGCCAAGGCGGCAATCGTGTGATCGTGTCGACGCGACCTACCCAAGTAACCGACGTCGAGCGGTTCCAGGCGGTTTGGAATGATCCGGCAAAGCGCCCCTGGTTGAGCAGGTTCCTGTGTCTCGACGTGAGCCGGGCGGACATTGCGCAGTACATCGAGTTCTGACGACAGTCAGACGACCCCATGAACATTGAACGCGGATTGCAAATCGGCTTCGCCATGCTGGCCGCGCTGGGCACCGTGCTGTTGGGCATGGGCGAAAGCGATGCCAAACTGCCCCTGCTGGCCTCGATCGTGGCGGGCGCCAGTGTTTATCTGACCGATCGACGCGGCTGGCTGCGCCTCAGCCAGAATGTGGCCAATTGGGCAGGTGTCGGTGCGGTGTGCCTGGCGGGCAGCGAATGGATTGGAAGGTACGACCCCGACAGCCAGTTATTGGCGCTGGCCAACTTGCTGGTCTACCTGCAATGCGTCCAGATGTTTCGCGAAAAATCCGTGTCGATCTATTGGCAGATCATGGTGCTGAGCCTGATGCAGGTGGCCGTGGCGGCAGCGCTCAACCTGAGCCCGCTGTTCGGTTTCGTGCTCGCAGCCTACCTGGCCGTGGGGCTGGTCACCGCCAGCCTGTTTTATCTACATCGCGAGGCGCTGCGTTTGCGCGGCACGCGCGAGGATCCGCCGCCTCGCTCGGCCCCCGTCCGTTGGACACTTACCGGGCAACAGGCCAGTTGCATGGCAGCCCCTTCGGCCGCGGCGCTCGATCATTTGCTGGCCAGGCCCTATTGGATTCAACTCGGACTGGTCGGATTGGGGACCTTGCTGCTCACCGGGCTAATGTTTCTGGCGGTGCCCCGCGTGGGCAGTGCTCGCTGGCGACCGGTTACCGGTGGCGCCTCGCCCATGGAAGTGGGAGTGACGGAATCGATCACACTGGGCGCCACGGGCCAGGTGTTCGAGAACCCCGAGGCGACTCTCCGCATCGAGTTCTTCAACCACCAGACCAACGAACGATACCGACTGGCACAAGAGCCCTATCTGCGCGGCGTCACGTTATCGAATTACACGCGCGGTACCTGGAATCGTTCGGCCGATCCCGACGACCTGGTGCGCCCGCTGCCCGAATCGGATCCCGGCGACTGGTATTGGCACCCCGATCTGGTTCGCCAGAAGATCACCATCGAGCCACTCGACACCGACGTTTTGTACGCGGTGTATCCGCTGTTGAATTCGCGACTCGATCAAGCCTTGTTGTTTGACCGTAGCAGCCGGCAGTTGCAACGCCCCCGGGGGCTGATGGGGTCGCACCACACCTACGAGGTGGTGACCCAGGCCTTTGACCAGGGGCGCCAACGGGTGCTGACCCCGGCACGTGGCGATTTTGAACCCTGGGAGCGCACGGCATTGTTGCGGCTGCCGCGCGAGGGGAAGCTGACCCGGCTGCCGGAAATTGCCCGCCTGGCAGTCCGCGATGCCCCGGCGCAGAACCCCTTCGAGCAGGCCTTTGCGATCGAGCGTTTCCTGCGTTTTTCCGGGCGGTTTCGCTATACGCTCGACCTGAAGGTAACCGACCCCACGCTCGACCCGATCGAAGATTTTCTGATCAACACGCGAGCTGGCCACTGCGAGTATTTCGCCAGTTCGTTGGCGCTGATGTTGCGCAGTGTGGGAATTCCCTCGCGGGTCGTGGTGGGCTTTCACGGCGGCGACTGGAACACCTTTGGTTCCTTTTACCAGGTGCGGCAATTGCACACGCACGCTTGGGTCGAGGCCTATATCGAACCGAACGCGCTACCGCGAGATTTGCCACCCCCCGCCGCGCAGTGGCTATCCGGGGGTTGGCTTCGGCTCGATGCCACGCCGGGAGAGGAACGCAACGCCGGCCTGCCCCCGCCCAGCCTGACCGTGCAGACTTATCGCCAGGCGGTCGACTACTTCAAGGCGCTGTGGTCGAACTATGTCCTGGGCATGGATGCCGAGCGCCAGCGCGAAACGATTTACGAACCGCTGTTAACCGGCCTGCGCGAAACGTTGCGGTCGTTGGCGGATCGCAACTGCTGGCTGGGGCTGGGCGAGCGCTTGTTTTGGTTCCTGCGCACCGAGCGGTCGGGGTGGTTCAGTGGCGAATGGTTCAACTGGCGGGCAGGCGCGTCGGCTTCGTTCGTGCTACTGATCGCCTGGTATGTGCTGGGAGGCGTGCGACGCCAGGTCGTCCGTCGGCTTGGTCGCTGGCGAGCAACGCGCGACGGGCCGGCCGACCGGCTCACCGTCGCGTTCCAGCGGCGGCTGGAAAGTCTGCTGACGCCACTCGACCTGGTTCGAGGGCGTAGCCAGACCCAACTCGAGTTTGCGCGTCAGGCGCTCGATCGCCTGCGCGGTGACAGCGCCACCCGGCCGGCTGCCGGCGTACCGCTGATTGTGGCCGAAGCGTTTTATCGTGTGCGCTTTGGCGGCGCGACCCTGGACAAGGCGGAATTCGAGGCGGTAGAACAGTCGCTCGACAAACTGGAATCTGCGCTCCAGCTTGTGGAGCTACCCCCCCGACGCTAGCTGGGTGGCCGTGTAACCGCGCAGCCGTAACCGGATGCGCATCGCATGAAGATTGGATTGGTGGGCTACCAGGGCTCGGGCAAGAGCTCGTTGTTTGCCTGGTTGACAGGCGTAGAGCCCGATCCTGCCTCGGCTCACGCCGGACAGAGCGCCATGGCGGCCGTGCCCGAAGAGCGGGTCCGTCCGCTGTGCGAAATCTATCACCCCAAGAAAATCACCCTGGCCTCGCTCGAATTGTTCGATACGCCCGGGCTGAATCGCACCCACGAAGGCAACGCAGCCAAACTGGGTCTGATTCGCGAGGCGGGTTGTTTGGTGCTGGTGGTGGCGGCCTTTGCCGGTGCTAAAACGGTGGTCGATCTGGCGACCTTTGAGGAAGACCTGCTGCTGGCCGACATGGAGATTGTGGCCGGCCGCATCGACCGGTTGCGCGAAAGCGTCAAGAAGCCACGCCCCAACCGCGACCAGGAGCTGGCCGAGTTGGCCGCCCTGGAACCGTTGTTGGTCGAGTTGGAGAACGGTCGGGCCTTGCGTGGGCTGAAACTTACGGAAGACCAACACAAGGCCACGCGATCATTTCGTCTGTTGACGGAAAAGCCCAAGCTCATCGTGGTGAATCTGGCTGACGACGAGTCGGACCCCGGCCGATTCTTAGAGAAGCTTCCGCCCGAGCAGCCGGTGTTTTCCGCCAAAGTAGGTCTCGAGCGTGAATTGGCCC
>CAYSXM010000316.1:0-5724 GCA_964434905.1 uncultured Pirellulales bacterium
CGTACACACCGAACAGCGCGGCATGGCCATGCACGGGCGTGGTGTTCAAGCCTTGCATGTAATACAGGGCGATCGGCGGATTGATCATGAAGCCGAACAACCCGGCGCCGACCATGTTCCAGAAAGCGACGGCGACAAAGAAATAGATTGGCCATTTGTAGCGTTGTGCCCACTGGGTGACTCGCGCGCGGCGCAGGTCGTCCATGGCATCGAAGCCGACCAGAGTGAGGGGGACGACTTCCAACGCACTGAAGACCGAACCCCAGGCCAGGGCCACGGTGGGTGTGCCGGAAAAATACAAGTGGTGGCAGGTACCGATGATTCCGCCGGCCAGAAAGATCGTGGCCGACAGCAGGGCCGACGCGGCAGCGATGCCGGGTCGCACCAGCCCTAGCCGCATGAAAAAGAAGGCGATGACCGTGGTCGCGAAGACTTCAAAAAAACCTTCCACCCACAGGTGCACCACCCACCAGCGCCAGTATTCGACCATCGAGAGATGCGTATGGTGTCCCCAGGTCAATCCGGCGCCGTAAAACAGCGCGATGGCCGCGGTGGCCACCAGCAGCAGCGAGACGAGCTGTGTTTCGTGGCCCTGTTTCTTCGTGGCGGGCCAGATGACACGGATCATCAGTACCAGCCACAGCAGGAGCCCTACCAACAGCGCTATCTGCCAAGCTCTGCCCAAATCGACGTACTCGTAGCCTTGGTGGCCCAGATAGAACGACACGGCGTCCGACATCTGGTAATGAACGCTGAGCAGTTCGCCAGTAAGCGATCCCACGACGACCACCAATAGCGCCAGGAACAGCATGTTGATCCCCACCACCTGCCCCCGAGGTTCGACGTTGCTGACCAGCGGTCCGATGAACAACCCCGCGCCCAGCCACGCGGTGGCAATCCAAAACAGCCCGATCTGCACGTGCCAGGTACGCGCCACGCTATAGGGCAGCCATTTGGACAGCGGAAAGCCGTAGAAACCATCGCCCTCGACTCCATAGTGCGCCACCACGACGCCCAGCAGCATTTGCACCAAGATCAGCGCCGCGACGATCCAGAAGTATTTGATCGTCGCCTGCTGCGAGGGCGTGGCCTGCCAAGCGCCCAGCGGATCGTCTAGCGGTGGTACCGGGGCGGGTTCGTCGTTGCGCCGCGACCCATACCACCAGACCATGCCCGAGATGCCGGCCAGAAGCATGATAATGCTCACGCCGGTCCAAACCACGGTTTCACCTGTGGGGCGGTTGCCGACCAAAGGTTCATGGGGCCAGTTGTGGGTATACGAGATGTTGTCGGCGGGGCGATTGGTGGAGGCGGCCCAAGCGGTCCAAAAGAAGAACGCGGCCAGGTGGCGCAGCCGCTGGGGGTCGCTCACCGAGCCAGCGGGAATGGCATAGGCCTTTTCACCCTGGGAAAACACCTGGGCGAAGTGTGCTTGGTTGGCCTCGAACGCTGCGGCGCGCAAGGGATCGACGGTGATGGTCTCTGTCGACGCATCGTAGGTATTGCGGCGAATCGATTCCGTTAATCGACCGCGAAGTTGGGCCTGCTGTTCGGCGGAAAGTTGCGCATACTCGGCCTGGAACTCGGTGGTGGCCCAGCGATCGAGAATGAAGGTCGCCTCGCGATGCAACCAGTCGGCAGACCAGTCGGGCGCCACGTAACTGCCGTGTCCCCAGATCGAGCCGACCTCCATGCCGCCGAGCGATTGCCAAACGTTTTGACCGGCGGCGATCTCGCCGGGTCCGATCACTTCGGTTCCATCGGTGCTGACGACGCGTGCCGGCAAGGGGGGCTTTTCTTGGTAGATGCGTGTGCCAATCCATCCCAGGACCGAGAACGACATCACGAGTACAACGACGAACAAGGCCCACAACCGCCGCATGCCTGGTCCCTTCGACTGGAAAAACTGGTTGCAACCAACCCACACAGTTCCACGCGTCTGGGTTGGTCGGCCGTCGCGCCGGCCGGAACTTGCTGGCGCGCGCCCGGGGCCCGCTGGAAGCCAGCCCGTTGGAAGCCAGCCTGAGCCGCGAAAAACCTGGCCGCCCGCCATCTAAAGTAGATAACGTCGTCTAATTATGCCGAAGCCCGATCGCCTTGTCTAGCAGCCCGCTGAAGAATTCGACTCGCCTGCGAGCGGCATGGATGGGACGAGATCGGTGCCACTGGCCAGCCACGGCACCCGCACACTGGCAGCGCCCACTGGCACCCGATCGTGCCTTGTGTGGTGCCGCCCAATCGACGCGTTACGGGGCAGCCTCCTCCGAAGGCCTTTCGTGCGTGACTCTGGGAACCGCCTCGGGCTGGTTCCCGGGATCAGTCTCGCGCGCGTGTTCGCGACGAAAGTCGTCATCCGCGTCGATTTCCGGTGAGTCTTCCAGCCACTGGGGATCGAAATCGCGGTCGTACGGATCGAGAGCCTTCTGCGGATCGAAGATCCGCGAATCGACCGGCACCGCCTCGAAGGGGCGCAGGTCGGGCTCGAGCGTGAAGCAATCGTTCAACAGCGAAGCCGTAGCGTCGAATTGATTCAGCGCCGGCACGCCCAGAATGTGATAGATGGTACGCAGGATGGCGCCGAAATTGGCGTGGGTGTGCGACACATAGCCGCGCTTGACCCAGGGACCCACCAGCATCAGCAGCGAGCGGTGCGCGTCGACACTGTCGCGGCCATCTTGCGCGTCGTCCTCGGTGACGATGACCAGCATGTGTTTCCAATACGGCGTGCGCGACAAGCGTTGCAGCACGCGCCCCAAGGCCAGGTCGTTGTCGGCCATGTACGACTCGCGAAACGGATAGCCCGCCTGGGGCCGTTCACCCGCCGCGTGATCGTTGGGCAGCATGATGGTCACCAATTGGGGAAACGGCTCGTTCCCGCTCAACCAGCGCTCGCCCAGTTCCTTCTCGAACATGTCGGCGCGAAACTGGTCGGGAATGCTGGTGTTGTAGGTGGGGAAGTTGCGACTCGTACGCTGAAACAACGGCTCGGGCATGGGGAACGAAACGCGCATCCGCACACCCGAGGGAATGTGCATGGGCCCTTCGTCGGCCGCTGCAAACTCGAAACCCAGCCCGAAATTGAAGAACGAAACGCCGTGCCGGGCCAGATGTTCCCACATGCCGCCGGCCTCGTTGTAGTCTTCCGGATAGACCGCGCCCGATGAGCCCGTGACGTATTTTCTGCCGGGGGCGGGGCTGGTCACGCTCAGACTCTTGGTGGTGGCGGCGCTGGCTTCCACCCACTCGTTGGGATAGGTGCCCACCATCCAGCGATGCCCATGCACCGAGGCATCGGAATCGCAATAGAAATTGTCGCTGATCGTGAACTGACGTGCGACTTCCAAGTGGTTCGGCATCACGGTGACGTTCTCGACACGCGCTGCGCGGTTGCCCACCCGCGCGTTACGCCCGTAGCGCGCCAAGGTTGCGTCGCCGCGTCCGGCGATCTCTTGTCCGAACACTTCGTCGTAGGTGCGATTCTCCTTGGTGATATACACCACGTGACGAATGGGGCTCGGCCGATCAGCGCGGGCGGGAAGAGGGTGGCGCGGGTCGTCGTCGACTTCCGCCTCGAGAAACGTGTTGTCGAGCACCTGCTGCGTGTAGCGCGCTAGGCCAGCCTCGTCGGGCAGATCGATAACCTCGATCGTGCCCAGCATGATGTCGCCCACATAGGTCCCCTGCACGGGGCGCTGAAACCGAAAACCGCCGTTGGGCCCGGCGCCCAGCCCCCGCGCGGTGGCCACGACCACCTGCCGGCCGTCGGGCGACACGGCCAACTTGGTGGGAAACCAGCCGGTGGGCAGATAGCCCAGCACCCGCGGGTTGACGGCATCGACCACCGCCACGGCGTTCAGCCCCGACAGGGCGACATACAACCGCGACTGGTCGGGCGACAACGCCAGTCCAAACGGCAACAGACCGCGGAAGCGATCGATGCGAGGATCGATCGTCAACCGCAGCGTTTGCGCGATCTTCCCGGTCGCTGGATCGAGCACCGACAGATTGTCGTTCGTGGCATTGGAAACAAACACATGCCGACTGCCGGCGGCGATCGAGTTGGGGCTAGCACCCCCCACCACTTCCAAACCCTCGACCATTTCGCCCATGCGATAGCCGGTTTTTACCTGGGCACGAATCGCCCCCGAGGCCACATCCAGGGCCCACACCGAAACCGCCTCGGGAACATGCGGGCTGCCTAGCCCGGGTATTTGCTTGCCCTCGACCACGGCACCACCTTCGGCCGCGCGCGAGGGAAAGCCATAGGCAGGAAACTTGAGTGCGGTTTCGTCGATGTTCGCCGGATCGACCCCGGGCACCAGGGGATAATCGAACACGCCCACATTGGCCACGTACAGCGTGGCGCCGTCTGGTGAGAGTGCGGCGCCAAACGGAAATCGTCCGGAGGGAAACGATCGCAATCGCTGCGAGGAGGCCAAATCGATTTCCACCACGCGGAAGTTGAATTGGTCGATGGCATACAACCGCCCGGCATCCGGAGACAACACCAGCTCGCCGGTGAAGCTGTCGGCATAGTCGCGACCGTCGAGCGAACCGTTGAGCGAAATCGTCGCCGTGCGGCGCCGCGTTTCCAGATCGAACACGATCACATTGCCGCTATCGCCGCCGCTCAGATAGGCCAGGCGATTGTCGGGCGCTACCACCCCGCCCATGAAGGCACCGCGTTCGAACGGGCCAGGCAGTTTGCGGTCGAAGCTAGGTAGCCGCACCGCTTCGCCTAGCTGATCGGTCGGAGCCACGGTCAGCACGCCATCGTGAATGGCCAGAATCGTTTTTCCGTTGGGCGCCAGGCAGAGCCCAAATGGATCGCACTCGACCAGCGCGAACCGGCCGGCCGGGCGTACGAAGCGGCCATTGGGCAGAATGCCGAACCCCGCAGGGTCGACTCGGCAATAGGCGTTGCGGCCGGGGGGCTCTAACACCTTCACGCGCCGCGCGGAGCGGGGCATCGCGTCGCGCCCCGGGGGGTGGCAGCCGGCGAAAAAACAACTGGTCAACGCCAACACCGAGAGCAACGCACGCCGATAAATCACGAGGGCTCTTTCTGCAAATGGAAATCGTCCGCAACCCACGGGACTCTGCGTCGACGGCCAAGGTCGGCGGGCGAAACCGAGAGCCTATGCGGCGGCGACGGGCGTGTCGACCGGGGCCTCGCGATAGCCAGCCGGAGTCACCTGTACGAACGCCGGAGCGGTAAATGCAGCGCGGTACCACAAGAGCTCCCAGGCCGAAGCGCCCGCCACGATGGCCGCCGCCGCGCGCCACCAAGGCGCCGACGAGAATCCCGCCGTGAACAGGGCGACCGCCACCACCACGGTGACCAGCCGTGCCAGCTCGCTGAAAAACGCCCAGCGCCGGCGTTCGCACAGCCCGCCGATGTTTACCAGACTCCACACCACGCCCAGCGCGGGGAGCAGCAGTGCGGCATGCGCGGCGCCTCGCTCGGAGGCCAGCAGCGTATAGGTGGACAGACCCAGAATCGCCCAGAAGTGGCCGAAGACATAGAGGGTCAGGCCGCGCGGCGGCCGCGCGTTGTACTTGATGATCGATTCCGGCGTGACGGGTCGAGCATGGCGCTGGGGTTCCAGCCCACGCGGGGTCCAACCGAGCGGCATGAACCAGATTTTCAGTTTGTCGAAGCGATGGGGCGCGCGGCGGGCCAGGTCGGCCAACTCAAACCAATAGTGCAGGTTGGCCCACACC